>JAGHSG010000055.1 GCA_018066005.1 Bacteroidales bacterium
TATGGACAGATTGCACACCTGTTACGCACCCGTGCGCCGGTCGCCGCCAACGGTATTGCTACCATCGCGCTGCCCCTCGACTTGCATGTGTTAGGCCTGTCGCTAGCGTTCATCCTGAGCCAGGATCAAACTCTTCGTTGTAAAATAATTATAATCTCGCTCAGAATAATCGATTTATTAAATAAGTGTACTTGACAGGGAACTTATTTTTTCCCAAATTACTTGTACTACATCTATTGTTTCAATCTTTCAAAGGTCACTTTTTCAAGCGGATTTCTATTCGAAATCATTGTGTATTTTCGTAGGCCGAAGCGTTTTCGGCGCGAAATCGGATGCAAAATTACAACAAATTTTTGACATGACCAAATTTTTTTGCATTTTTTTTGAAAAAAGTTTGTAAGTCATTGATTATCAGTATGCATCTTTTTCACTCTTTTCGGGCACTTTTTCGGGACGCTTCCCGTAGTGGGCGAAAAGGACTGCAAAGGTACTGCTTTTTTTGGAACTGACCAAATAAAAAGATAAAAAACGTAAAAAAAAGTTAGACACCTTTATATATAATATACGCGCGCACGCGTACGCGTATGGGTATGTCACGAAAATTCTTTAGTAATATTACACAAATACCATACAGATGGTATAGAAAGAACCCGTAGGGAACCCGCTATGAACCCGCTATGAACCCGTTAAATCCCCGAAAAAAATCCGGACCGCTAAGCAGTCCGGATTTTTGGGGTCTTAACCTAAATACGTTTTGAGAATTCTGGATTTAGATGAAGAGTGCAGTTTTTTAATTGCTTTTTCCTTAATCTGGCGAACACGCTCGCGTGTGAGGTGCAAGTCATCGCCAATCTCTTCAAGCGTTTTTTCCGGCATTCCGATGCCAAAGAACTTGCGCAGGATGTCTGCTTCACGCGCGGTAAGTGTGTTCAGCGCACGGTCTATCTCGCGGGACAAAGACTCATTAATCAGTCCGCGGTCAGCGTTGGGGCTGTCCTCGTTAACCATAACGTCGATTAGGCAGTTATCCTCACCCTCAACAACAAAAGGAGCGTCCACCGATACGTGACGGCCGGACATTTTGAGAGTGTCAGCGATTTTATCTACCGGGATGTCCAGCACTTCGGCCAGTTCTTCGGCAGACGGTTTGCGCTCGTGCTCTTGCTCAAAGCGCTGATAAGCTTTGTTGATTTTGTTCAGCGAGCCGACTTGGTTAAGCGGCAGGCGGACGATACGAGACTGTTCGGCCAAAGCTTGAAGGATAGATTGACGTATCCACCAAACAGCGTAGGAAATGAACTTAAAGCCGCGCGTTTCATCGAATTTCTCAGCTGCTTTAATAAGCCCTAAATTGCCTTCATTAATCAAGTCAGGTAAACTAAGTCCTTGATTCTGATACTGTTTTGCTACAGAAACGACGAAACGGAGGTTAGCTCTGGTCAGGCGTTCGAGTGCGGCGCGGTCGCCGTTACGAATACGTCCTGCCAATTCCACTTCCTCTTCAACCGTGACGAGGTCTTCACGACCAATCTCCTGGAGATACTTATCCAGAGACGCCGACTCACGGTTGGTGATTGATTTAGTAATTTTAAGTTGACGCATAATAAAATATTGTGTCTTTTGTGATCCGGCCGGGAGTCGAACCCGGGACCCACAGCTTAGAAGGCTGTTGCTCTATCCAACTGAGCTACCGGACCCTCGCGTTCGGCAAACGGGCGCTTTTGTCGATACCGTCCACTAAATCGACGGGCGCACCATTGCCTCCGCTCTCCGAAAAAATCAAGATTTTTTCGGGTTTTTATTTTCCTAATCTTAACCTTATAATGCAATTTAAACCATTATACGGCAAAATAGGGCTGCAAAGGTACACTTTTTTTATGACATTTGCAAATTTTTCGTCAAAAAACTTTACAAAAGTGTATCCAGAGCTTTTTCCAAGTCAGGTTTGCGGGCGGCACCGACGTGGCGGTCCACCAACTCACCATTCTTAAACATCAGCATCGTGGGGATGTTCATAATGCCAAATTCCTCACACGTATCCGGATTATCATCCACGTTCAGTTTGCCGACGCGGATACGTCCTTCATACTCGGTTGCTAACTCATCCACAATGGGAAGCATCATCTTGCAAGGCCCACACCACGGAGCCCAAAAATCTACCACGAGGGGAGTGCCCTCGCCTACCAACTCCTTTAAGTTGGCATCTGTTACTTCTAAAGTCATAATGTATTTATTTTTATATTTTTTATTTCAGGATCACGCATCAGTTGGTCGGTAATCTGGTCTTCCAGACCCGCTTGCACCGCCCTTTTGACGGGTCGGGCACCCATCTTGGGGTTATACGCTTTTTCCAACAGTTGCTTCTTGGCAGCAGCCGAAACAGACAGACGATGTCCCTGTTCAAGCAGTCGTTTTTGCAGCAACGACACCTCTATATCTATTATGCGCGCGATGTGCTCACGCGTAAGCGGCGCAAAGGTGATAATGTCGTCAATACGGTTCACAAACTCCGGCGGGAAGGTCTTCTCCAACGCTTTCTTCATCGTCTGTTCGGCAACCGTTTGTGTCACCTCGCCGGACTCAAAGCCCACGCCGGCACCAAAATCGTTCAACTGCCTTGTTCCTACATTAGATGTCAGGATAATAATCGTATTGCGGAAATCAACCGAACGTCCCTGACGGTCTGTCATCCGACCCTCATCCAGCACCTGCAAAAGGACATTGAAAATGTCCGGATGGGCTTTCTCTATCTCATCAAACAGCACAATCGAATAGGGGCGACGGCGAACAGCCTCGGTCAGTTTACCGCCCTCCTCGTGTGCTATATACCCCGGAGGCGCTCCCACCAACAGCGAGACGGTATGTTTCTCCATATATTCCGACATATCAAAGCGGATGACAGCATCCCGCGAGCCGAACATCTCTTCTGCCAAGCACTGTGCCAAGTAGGTCTTGCCGACACCTGTCGGACCCAGGAAGAAGAAAGTCCCTATCGGACGGCGGGGGTCACGCAACCCCAGACGCGAACGGCGAATAGCCCGTACGACGCGGTCGATGGCCTGGTCCTGACCCATAATACGACGGTGCAGCGCCTCCGGCAGAGCCATTAACTGCTCATTTTCCTTGCGAGCCACCCGCTGAACAGGCACGCCCGACATGACGCTGACCACACGCGCTATATCTTCCGCCGTCACCACTTTGGACGTGCATCGCGCACCTGCCTCGTCCATAGCGTCGATGGCTTTGTCGGGCAGAGCACGGTCGGTGATGTAACGCTCCGTGAGCACAGCACAGGCCTGCAAAGCTTCGTCGGTGTAAATCTTGCGGTGATGGTCGCTGTACGAAGACCTCAAACCGTGCAGTATTTGAACGGTCTCATCAATCGTTGTGGGCCGAACGGTCACTTTTTGGAAACGCCGTTCCAAAGCGGCATCTTTCTCGATGGACAGACGATATTCAGCCGTCGTGGTGGCACCAATGCACTGCACTTCGCCCCGCGACAGAGCCGGTTTGAGTATATTGGCGGCATCCAACGAACCGGACGCGTTGCCGGCACCTATGATGGTGTGTATTTCGTCGATGAACAGGATGATTTCGGGATGGTTGAACAGTTCGTCCACAATATCTTTCATCCGCTCCTCAAACTGTCCGCGGTAAGTCGTACCTGCCACAATAGAAGCCATATCCAACGCCACAACACGCAATTTATTCAGGTGTTTGGACTTGGACTTGACCCATTTCAGTGCCAGCCCTTCCACAATAGCCGTCTTACCCACGCCGGCGTCGCCTATCAGGATAGGGTTATTCTTCTTGCGACGCGCCAGAATCTGCTCCAACCTGTTTATCTCCGCACGGCGACCGATGACGGGGTCCAATAAGCCCTCGCGTGCCATCTGTGTCAAGTCGCGACTGAAATAATCCAAGGCGGGCGTATCCGACTCGGGTTCTTTGGGCGGCTCGTTATTGCCGTTATCTTCGGGCACATCGGGCGTCGGCATATCCGACTTGCGTCCCGGGCGCGAGTTGAGCAACAGGAAACCAGCACCTGCTATGTGCGAGAATAAACTATTTGCCATACGCTCTGCCTCCTTGGCAAACTCTTTCTCTTCCTCCTCATCGGGACGGGGCTTCTCCACCGCCGAATCCAGACGTTCGGCAGGGTGCGGATACAGCCGCTCTATCGAGTTATAATTGATATTATAATCCCTGTTCAGCAACATAGCCGGGTAGTTAGCCCGCTCTTGCAGCAGCGCCAACAGGATGTGCACCGACCCGCACGCGTTCGCCTGGTAAGCCTCACGCTCCAACATAGCCATCCGCAGAATAAGAGATGTCGTGTCCGTGAAATCGGGATGAATAGGCGGATTAGGAGTCAGCGTTCTCAGTTGGAGATTCTCCTCCAAGTTTTGTTTGAGTTCGGTGAACATCACCCCACTGCGGCAAAGCAACTCAAACGCCTTGCCCTCTTGCAAACGCAATATGCCCAGCATCAGATGCTCCGGCCCCAGCAGCACGTTGTGCAGACGGCCGACCTCCTCCGAGGCGTATTGCATAATCTTATTAAAATTTTGTGTATAGTTCATTACTTATAAAAATGGAATGCCAGTCCGGCACGAAAAACATCAGGGTTATTAGGATATGTCGGCATCGAGAAATAGTAGCGCGACATAAACGTCGTATTGAAATGCTCATACATCGCGAAGAAACGCAGGTGCAACAAGCGCACATAGAAATTGACATACACGTTCAGCGTCGGATAGTTACCCACTTTCTCCTCCGTCTGTGCGCAGAACTGACCCAGAGCAGGGTCCCAAATGGGCGCATAATACGTGGTGTTATACTTCAAATCCACACCTATCTGCGCATCCAACGCCTTGAACCACGTGCCGTGATAATACAGGTTGGAGTAGAGCGCTATCATAGGAACGGCTATGTATTCCGACGATGAATACTGGTAAATAACGTGGTTATCCCAGTTAATCCAAGGTGTCGTCAGGTTGAGTTGCATATCTACCGCCAGCAACGAGATAGAACCTTTGGTCATCTGTTGCGGGCCCGGAGCCCCGTGCTCAAAATAGATATACTTGGATATATTTTCATAATCCACTTTGACACGCGGCGTCACCCACTGGGTCGGATAAGCCACCTGACCGCCGATGTGCAGTTTATATGATTTAGCAAAGTCGTTCTGCTTATCCGTCACCTTGTTATATCCCCAGCGGTAGTGGTTGCTGTTGTAGTGCAGCAGGTAATAATTAGGTGTCTCGTTGCGGAAAGACGCCTCGGCACGAAGGGTCAGCGTGTCCTTGCCCAACTGAAAACGGCCGTCCAGATGACCGTACACGTCAAACTGACCTATCTTGTACCCGTACAGGCACACCTCACCGCCAAAACCGTAATACACGTACTTACCCCTGTTCTTGTACAACTCACCGCCGACAAAGATATTGTTTTGCCACGTGTAATTATACTTATTGTCCGCCATGTGGTGCAGCGGTTGCGACAAGTAAGCATTGTAATCCAATCCAACCTGCGAAAAATCGTTATACTCCGTCGTGGCATTCAGGAATCGCTGCGCCTCGTGAGTAGCAAAGACCGTTGCACCGAATTTGAGTTTGGTGTTGAACTCCTCCTCAAAGGTCGCCGACAGTGTGTTACGAATAGTCAGCGTAGCCGCCGAGTCCAACGTCGAAGTCAGGTTGCGGTAACAATTCGGATAGAACTCCTGCCTACTCTGCTCCTTATACCGACGGGTCTGCTCATTCGTCTCAAAGACGTGACGGAAAGTCATCACGGGCACATAAACAACCTTCGTCGAGTCCAACTCGACCCACTTGCCGCGTTTGTCGCGCTCCTTGTAATGAACGGTCTCCTCACGCTCCACGCAGATGCTGTAATAGTGGTTCAGATACCCCGCCAGATAGCGATACCCCGTCATACCCTCCATATTGGTGGCAATATCTTCCGTCTTCATCTCCTTGTCCCTAATCTGCGACGGGTCGACCAGACCGCCGTTCTCGAAGGTACTCATCCTATTGAACGTGAACGCCGCTTGCAGACTGTAATGGTTGCCGTTATACGACGTGAACGCCGTGCCGTTGAACGTCTTTCCCGCCTGCGACTTGTAATGACCCACCGCGTTGGTGAAGTTCAACGTCGTACCGAAATTCCAACGGGGCGTGATATTGCCCGTGAACAGGAACTTCAACTCGTCATCCTCGTGGTACGTCTTGAAACCGCGCTTGTAGGATATATACGAATAAGGTGTCGTCGTGTTGTAGAAATGAACGGTCTGCGGGGTCGGCGTATAGATATCATACGCGTCGCCGAACAGGAAATCCGTGCGGTGCGTGCGGTCAAAATAAATAGCCGACATAGCAGGGGAAATGAGGTTGCCGTTGAATAAGTTGCATATACTCAAATCATACAACTCGTTACGCATGGCAAAGTTCATAAACGAACTATCCACAGGCACCGTATCCGCCAATTCCAACGGACGCGGCAACTCCCACGAACGGATAACCGTCTTAGGGAGTTTATTCTTGGCCGTCAAGGGCACACACACCATCAACAGCAACAGACCATATATCCTACTCCTGCGCACCTACTTCTTTTTCCTCAACTTGCGAATCTCCGCATTCAGGTCTGCTATCTCTTTCTCTTGATTGGTAATCGTTTTCAGCAGCGAGTTCAGTTCCTCGTTCTCGATGGTCGTCGGGTACTGCTCGTCCACGCGCTGCAAGAAATCGCTCAGCACGTTCATATAGTTAATGAACGCGTCGTATGCCGACTCAAACGTCGATGACCCTTGGTCGATATGGTTCATATAATGCAGGAAATTGGCATCCTGCAACAGGGTCCAGTCACGTTTCAAACCCTTGTCCTGACACAGGTGAACACGCTCCGTCACGGCGTAGAACTTATTCGTTGCCTCCTGCTGCAAATCGTTACCTAAGAACGTGCTCAAATCCTTGCCCTCGCCCGTCCACGTCAGCGGATACGGCGACACGATAGGTTCGGTAACTGTCATCTTCTTGGCGGCCTCGGCGGGGGTCAGGAACGTCATACCCTGCTCAATGGCATAGTAAGGCAACGCTTTCATAAACTCAAAGATACCCGTACCCTCCGTCTGCATGATACCAAACGTCTCAGCACCCATCCACAGGTTAACCAACTGCTCCGACTCGGGAGTGGAAGCCAACTTATTCACAAATTTCTCTGCATCCATCGGGAAATCTGCCCAATTGGGGTCGCTGAAATGGAAACTCAACGCATCACTCAAACCCGCATTGCGCAGCAGCAACGACTGCTTATTCGATATGCAGGTCGAATACAGATAATTGGCCGACTTGTACGACAAGATATGCTTGGCACCTTCGCTCATAATCGTCTTGTAACCCCATTTCAACGCCTGCTCGGCTATCTCGTCCGAATAGAGCAACTCGGTGTTCCACAACGTGTTAGACGTAACGCCCAACACATCGCTCACCTTGTCGGCGTGCTGCTTCAACTGCTCCTCGAACTCCGACGGGTTGCACTGTGCCGCCAAGGAATACGAATAAGGAACACGGACGAACTCCACACATTTGGTGGCTGCCAGGTCCTTCAGCACGTCTATCATCTCCGGCACAAACTGCTCAAACAATTCCAGCATAGTACCACTAACCGCCAAACCGCAGTGGAACTTGTTCTTACTCAACCTAATCATCTCGCGAATGGTCTTGCACAAAGGCATATACGACGTGTTAGTCAACCACGTTATATACTCCTCCGTGGCCATATCATCGTAATAATAATGGTCTTGCCCTATCTCAAAAAAACGGTATCTTTTCAACCGATACGGGGCATGCATTTGAAAACAAAAACAGATATTCTTCATATTTCTTAATTATTTATTCTATTAGGCGACCTCGTCGCCGTTCTATTAGCAAGCTCTGCTTGCGTTCTATTAGGCAGCTTGCTGCCGTTCTATTAGGGCTCTGCCCGTTCTATTCTACCATCCTAACACGCGATCATAAATCGCTCTCACTTTCAGTCCGGCGTCGTACCAGCGGATATTATTCACTTCTTCCCGACCCAACTCGCTCAGCGACTTGTACATGGCGGGGTACTTGACAATAGCATAGATAGCGTCCGCCATCGCGTCTATATCCCAGTAATCGGTCTTGATAGCATGACTCAAAATCTCCGCACAACCCGACTGATAACTGATAATACTCGGACAACCTACCTGCATAGCCTCCAACGGAGAGATACCGAAAGGCTCACTCACACTCGGCATAATATAGACATCCGAGTCCGCCAATATCTGCTGAACCTGACTGCCGCGCATAAAGCCCGGGAAATGGAATTTGTCCGCTATACCGCGTTTAGCCACCAAATCAATCATCTCAGCCATCTTGTCGCCGCTACCCGCCATAACAAAACGCACGCCGTCCGTCTTCTCCAACACGCGAGCCGCAGCCTCCACAAAGTACTCCGGACCTTTCTGCATCGTGATACGGCCTAAAAAAGTAACTAACTTATCCTTCCTCGGATGCTTCTTAAAATCTTCCGGATTGGGCAAAGGTTCCACGGCATTGTGCACCGTACTCACCTTGTCCGGATGCTGACCGTATTTCTCAATCACCGTCCGGCGCGTCAGGTTGCTCACGCACATAATATGGTCCGCCTCGTCCATACCCCGACGCTCAATAGCATATACCGTGGGGTTGACATTACCGCGACTGCGGTCAAAATCCGTGGCATGAACGTGGATAACCAACGGCTTACCCGTGATATGCTTGACGGCTACGCCTGCCGGATAAGTCAACCAGTCGTGACTGTGAATAATATCAAACTGCTCCCGATAAGCCAACTGAGCCGCTACGGCCTCGTAG
Source organism: Bacteroidales bacterium (assembly GCA_018066005.1). GTDB lineage: Bacteria > Bacteroidota > Bacteroidia > Bacteroidales > Paludibacteraceae > Colicola. The sequence continues at coordinate 8,880 of JAGHSG010000055.1, forward strand.
TTGCCTATCTCCTCCACCAAATTATCCGGATAGCGACCCGAGAACTCGATACATCCCCTGCCCGGCACATCCACACTGTTGGCACCTATGATACGCAGGAAAGACTGGTCCTCGTCGCCCCACGGACGGGGCAACACAAACGTAATATCCATATCCGGCTGCTGCGCCATACCGCGCGTCAAACCGTAACTGGCGGTGCCGAGACCGCCCAAGATATGCGGGGGAAACTCCCAACCAAACATCAATGCTCTCATACGTTCTGCTGTGTTTCAAAATGGTTCATCGTATCAATTACCGAAATAGCCGCAGCCACCGAAGGCGCGTAAGACATACCGCCGTGACCCTTGTAAGGAGGGTTACCGTCGTATAACTCGTTCAGCGTACCTATGCACAACTCACTCATCTCCTGCTCATAACCTACCAGCAGACGCTGCATAAAACTGATGCCGCTGTGCTTGTACACGTTCATATAGGCACGCGCGTATGCCGCTATCGTGTAGGGCCATACGGGACCGTTATGGAAATTGCGGTCACGCTCCAACTGACCGCCTATATAGACCGGTCTGTAACCGCCGCTCTTGGGCGACAACGTACGCAGACCGCGAGGCGTCAGCAACTCCTTCGTGCATATATCGACCACCGCTTTCTGCTGCTTTCTGTCCAACGGCGAATAAGGCAAGGCGGCCGCCCAAATCATATTCGGACGAACTTCCTTGTCGTGGTAAGCGTCTATCACGTAGTCATCCAGATAAACACCGTTCCAGAAAGTGCCCACAAAAGCGTCTTTCATCAACTCCGCCTGATAATCCATCAGGTCCGCCAGGTTATCCTTACCTATCGCACGCATCATCTCCGCCGTGAAGCACATAGCATTGTACCACAACGCGTTTATCTCCACCACATAACCCGTTCGCGGCGTGATAGGCCGTCCGTTCTCAACCGCATTCATCCACGTGGCAGGACGGTCACGACCCTCAACCCATACCAGACCGTTACGGTGAACTTGTGCACGGGGATGACGGTTCTTGCGGTAATAATCCACAATCTGCTTACTGATATCCGCGTACTTACCGGCCGCATCTGCCACCGAGTACTTATGGGCGTATTTCTGGAAAGCCCGCACCAACCACAGCAGCGCATCCGGCTCGTCCATACCGTATAACTCGCCATCTACGCGACCCGTCTCCATAAACGTCCGAACCATAGGAACAGCCGTCTCGTCAATGATGGCCTGCCAGTACTCGGGACGGTCTATGTCTAACGTGCAACTCGGGGTGGCAAAGAACTCGTCACGCGCCGAAGCACCAAACCACGGATAACCCGCCAACAGATAACACTTGTCCCCGACACGCTTATAGAACTGCGCCGCACTGTTCTTCAGGCACGCAAACATATCCTGTCTCGGCTGACGGCGTAACATCTCCTTGTCCCACACGGCTTTCAACGTCGTCGGCTTAATCTCACTGATACCCGCACTGAAAATGACACTCTCGCCTTTTTTCATCGGCACTTCAAAATACCCGGGCACCATCTGGTCCTCCTTGTAGGCAAAGCCACGCTCCTGCTCTTTCTGATACTCGATATCTTTGTACCACTGCGGGTTATGCGTATATGTCACTTTCTTCGAGAACTGCATAAACAACTCCGGAAACTGCGCATACATCCTGTTCTTCCTGCCGTTAGCCACCTCGTCCATATCCGTGTTGGCATCCCCGTTGGCGTGCGTCAACTCGTTCACGCTGCGGAAAGCCAGGAAAGGCTGAAAACGCAACACACACGGACTGCCAGCCTCTACCAACGTGTAACGAATCAGTACACGCGGCTCAAAACTGACCAGCAGACGCTCCTTGGTCAGGATAACACCGCCCACGCGGTAAGTCGTCTTGGCTATCACTTCGCAGTTGAACTCGCGGATATACTTATGCCCGTTCGGCATAAACATATTGTTGCCGTACTTGTGCAGACCTAAGTTAAACGCGGCACCATGCTGAATAACCGTCTCGTCCAACGAAGATAACAGCACGTAGTTATCTTCACCCAACTCAGGCAAAGGCAATACCAACTGACCGTGGTACTTGCGCGTGTTGCAATCTACCAGCGTCGTCGAGTTATACGTGCCCGCACGGTTCGTGCGAATCATCTCCTTACTCAGACTACGCTCCAGATTAACCAACAATGTCTTGTCAAAATTCAAATAACTCATATCGTTTTTTACTAACTATCTTCCTAAATCCGACCAACCGAAATCCGACATCATAACATACACCGACTTGGCCTTCTCCATCACGCCGTAGTCGATACTTATATTCGGGCAGGTCGGGAACATATCCTGTATGAACGCCTCCTCCTTATCCGTACCCATACACCACGCACCCTGCTTGAACTTGTCCGCTATCTCCGGCAGGCTACGCGCTATCTCGTTACCTATCGTGCGCAGGTTCCACAGAAAAATACCCGAGTTCCACAAGAACTCGCCACTCTGATAGAACACCTTGGCCAAGTCGCTATCCGGCTTCTCCGTAAAAGTCTTCACCTTACGCAATGTCCCATCGCCCTGCTCCATCTGGATATAGCCATAACCCGTCGCGGGACGCGTCGGTTGCATACCTAAGGTCAGTAACGTGTCGTGCTCACCCACAAAAGCCAACCCCTCACGTATCACGTTCTTAAAAACATCTTCCTGCATAATCCGGTGATCCGACGGCGTCACTACCATACTCACGTTCAACCGCTCGTCGTTCCAATCCACCTCTTCACCTTCACGCATCGGACGACCGAAGACTTGCTCAAACACCATACTCCGTATCCGGGCCACCGCATACGCTATGCACGGTGCCGTGTTGCGACGGGTCGGCTCCCATAATATCTGATGCGGCGACAGGTCCGGCAGTTGCTCCATAATAATATCCTTGTATAGCACATTCGTCACCAGCAGCAGATGCTCTTCCGGTACAACCTCGCGAAAAAGGTCCACCGTCATCTGCAAGGGCGAACGACCCGTTCCGAATACATCCAAGAACTGCTTGGGACGCTCGATTCGGCTGAATGGCCAAAAACGTCTCCCCGCTCCCCCGGCCATAATAACGCAATAATTGTCTGTCTTTTTCATGATTTTTCGAATTAGCGTGCAAATATACAACTTTTATTTCATATATGCAAGCGCGCGCGTGATTTTTTTCATTTAGTACCCAAAAAATTTGCACAAAAAATATATTTTCCTTACCTTTGCACAACCATCAATGCGCAAAGCGCACATCAATTGCCGTCAGGCAACCATCCATGCGCAAAGCGCACCAACAATGAAAAAACTTGTTTTTTCAATATCAATCCTCGCCCTGCTGCTCTCCTGCACCCGTCCCGCTACGCCCAAGGAGTACGGCTACTTCCGCATCGCCCTCCCCCCACACGAATACATCAATTCGCAAAGCGAACCAACAATGCGCAGAGCGCAACAACAATTGCCAAAGGCAAGCATCAATTATCAACTGTCAACTGCCGCGCAGTTGCAGCCGCTGGACTCCCCCGGCTGGTTCAACATCCACTACCCCACTCTCAACGCCACCATACACTGCTCATATATGCCTGTGCATAACAACCTCAAAAGTCTTATCGACGACTCCGAAGAGTTCGTCTATTCACATACCGTCAAGGCGTCCGCCATACCCGAACAGGCGTACAGCGACCCCGTCAACCGCGTCTATGGCGTCTATTACGAACTTGAAGGCAACACGGCTACACCCGCCCAGTTCTGGGTAACCGACTCCACACGCCATTTTTTCCGCGCGTCCGTCTATATAGACTGCATACCCAATCAGGACTCTCTCGCACCCGTCATCGACTACCTGCAAACGGACTGCCGGGTACTCATCGAATCACTACGCTGGCAATGAACATCCTTGAATACATACGGACCAAACAACAGATGCACCAACACATGCTCGCCGTCTTACTCGACCCCGAGCATCCTATTCCTTTTCCCAAAGGCGAACTCGACGCGGCCGACCTCATCCTCGTCGGGGGCAGCACAGGCGGCATTTCCCCTGATTTCATCGGACAAATACGCAGTCTGACCCGCCGCCCTGTCGTCCTCTTCCCGGGCAACCCGCAGCAGTTCACGCCGCAGGCGGATGCGCTCCTCTTCCTCTCCGTCCTCTCGTCCCGCAATGCCGACTTACTCGTCGGGCAGCAGATAGCCGCAGCAGCCACCATCCAAGCGTCCGGCATAGAGACTATCCCTATGGGTTATATACTTATCGACGGCGGCAAGGACACCGCTGTCCTGCGCGCCTCGCACTCCACACCCCTGTCCCAGTCCGATATACCAACCATCGTCAGCACCGCACTCGCGGGACAGATGATGGGTAAACAGCTTATCTATCTCGAAGCCGGATCAGGTGCCAAAACGCCTGTATCCATCGACATAATACGTGCTGTCCGCAGCGTCCTCTCCATCCCCCTTATCGTCGGTGGCGGCATCACCACACCCGACGCTATGAAAGCCGCTTTCCGCGCCGGTGCCGACATAGTCGTCATCGGTAACCACTTCGAGCACCACCCCGAACAACTCCCCCTTTTCTGCTAACCCCCTCTGTCTATGACCGAAGATGAAAAATATATGACTCTCGCCCTCGCCGAAGCCGAACAGGCTCGGCAGCGCAACGAAGTACCTATCGGATGCGTCATCGTCTGCCAAGGGCAGATAGTAGGACGGGGACATAACCTCACCGAGACCCTACAGGACGTCACCGCACATGCCGAGATACAGGCTATCACGGCAGCCGCGCAGACGCTGGGCGGCAAATACCTCACCGACTGTACCCTCTATGTCACCGTCGAACCCTGTGTCATGTGTGCCAGCGCTATCGGCTGGGCACAGGTGCCGCGACTCGTCTATGGAGCACCCGACACCAAACGCGGCTACACGCTCTTTGCTCCGCAAGCCCTGCACCCCAAATGTACCGTCACCGCCGGCATCCTCGCCCCCGCCTGCTCCCAACTCATCTCCACCTTCTTCACCTCCAAACGCTAAACTATGCTCTACCTCGCTCCCATGGAAGATGTTACGGACCCCGCTTTCCGTATGTTATGCAAACGTTTCGGTGCCGACCGTGTCTATACCGAGTTCGTCAATGCCGACGCACTCGTACGCGATGTCAACGCCGCTACGCGTAAACTTACCATATCCGATGCCGAGCGACCCGTGGCTATTCAGATATATGGACGCGATGCCGACTCGATGGCGGAAGCGGCACGTATCGTCGAACAGGCACGGCCGGATTTTATTGATATCAACTTCGGCTGCCCCGTCAAAAAAGTCGCCGGCAAAGGTGCCGGAGCCGGACTCCTACGCGACGTGCCGCGTATGCTTGACATAACACGCGCCGTAGTCAATGCCGTCTCTATACCCGTCACCGCCAAGACACGACTCGGATGGGATGCCGACCACCTCATCATCGTCGATCTCGCCGAAGCGCTCCAGGACTGCGGCATACGCGAGTTGGCTATACACGGACGGACACGCGCACAGATGTACACAGGCGAAGCCGACTGGACACTCATCGGAGCCGTTAAGAACAACCCCCGCATGCACATCCCTATCATCGGCAACGGCGATGTCACCACACCCCAACGCGCCAAGGAGTGCTTCGACCGCTACGGCGTCGATGCCATCATGATCGGACGCGCCACCTTCGGCTGCCCCTGGATCTTCTCCGACATAAAGTCCTACCTCACCGGTTCCCCGATTCACCGATTCACCGATTCACCGATTCCACGCACAATGCAATGGTGCGTCTCCATCCTCAAAGAGCATGTCGAGCGTTCCATCGAGTGGATAGGTGATGAGCGGAAAGGTATCGTGCATAGTCGCCGCCACTTTGCCAACAGTCCCGTCTTCAAAGGGTTGTACGACTTCAAGCAGACCCGCATAGCCCTCCTCCGCGCCGAGACCAAAGACGAAGTCTTCTCCATCATGGATGACATCGTCTCCCGCTGGTCCCCCGCCTACAACGAGAATCTAAACAACAGATGAACATCTGTCCGATTGCGTTGTTGGCTTTCCCATTGCGGATGATAAACGACTTCACTAACTTTCAAATAAACAGATAACCAGTCTTTTATTTTATATCTCATATTGAGATAACATAATCCTCCACGGCCATAGACGGCCCGATTAGTGGAAGCATAGAGGACATCGTTTTCATACACATATACGCGATTATCCCAATTACGAATATCAAATCCTTGCAGACGCAGTTGCAGGGTAATTGGCACTTGATTGAACGTATAACAGATATCTTGATATACACTCACGCCCCATGTCAGTGCCGTTGAATCACCTTTTACCAACGAACCGTCCACTTGCGTGCGCAAATGCCATCCGGCATCTTCCCAAGTATATTGATAACGAAGCGAATAGGTATTTTTTTCACCTTTACGTTTAGCACGGAATTTCCAAAGCATATTCATTTGGGAAGTCGTTTCATATTCCGCTTGCGCAAAAACGTCCCATCCTGTGCTCGGGTGATGAATTCCATACTTAACATCGGCAAAACGGAAACCGTCGGCATAAAGGGAGAATATCCATTTAGGTACTAAACGAATCTCTGTACCAATGAATAGACCATTTTCATCATTCACCTTGGTTGATTCGGCAAAAGCATACGCGTAACGATTGTGATACGTAGGCGAGAAATAGCGATATTGTACCAAAAAAGATAAATCCTGAATAGGTGTAACACGCAGTCCCAGCAACGTGGCAACGCCCCAACGGGAAGCGGAAGTCTGCCGATTTGTCCCTGCATCATACGAGGCTGCCACCTCACCAAAGACATCCCATTTGCCTTTTACGAATCGACCATTCACGCCAAAAGATGTATAAGTAGAATCGGTGTGATAAATATCTTCCAACACGGTCAAGCCAACCTGAAAACAATGCCCGCGATAAGTGGTGTTCAGTCCTGCCACGTGATGCCATAAGGTCTTCTCTTTACGCAGTGAATACAATGTCGTTATATCCACCGGGCCAAAATTAAGCGTCGCTGCCACGCCATGCAAATAATCGTAGGAAGGACTGACTGATGAATATTTTTTAACACCTTCTGTCCCGTTGGACGTTGTCAAGAAATAAGCGCTCTTGCCGCGATGAACGGTTTGACCAAGGACTAACCCCTGCCCAAACTGCCCCTCAAAATTACCCAAAACCAGTGTTTTAACATGAGGTATCAAATCACGCACCTGAATATATCCGCCGTAATTCAATTCTTTCCAGGGTTGATTGGGTGCACGCAAGACAGTAAAGCCGGCTTGCACCTTGTTCCGATAATTAAAACGATAACGCCAATTGGCATAAACAGGATCACCCGTAAAATTCTCCGCATTGCGCACATCGGTTCGGAGTGTTAATTCATGATTGGCATAACGAAATATATCTTTCGGGTAAAAAGTGTCCTTTTCATCGGACTTCTCGGCTACTAAGAAGTACGATAAATTACGAATTTCATAATCCCGCAAAGAAGAGATTAACTGCAATTCGCAAATATCTGCCATCGGGTGCTTGTCCACATAATACAGAATGTCATCAATCTGCATAGGCGACAGGAAGCGTAAGCGTTGCAAATCTTCAACGGATACGGTGTTTATATTCATTTTATGCTGATGCAATTCATATAAATCTTGCGATAAATCTTCCCAGTCGGTAGTTATTCCTTCTTCCGCCAACGATTCATAAATATCTGCAAGAATATCTTCTACCGATTGAGCATACAGCACTACCGGTAAACAACAAAGCAATATGAATAGGGTTATTTTTTTCACGGAATCATATATCCGATGCGCGCTTTAAGAATAAGTCCCAAACGCGGATTGAATTCAAAATTAGTATCTATTTGCAAGTTATCAAAACGCATTCCTACACCTAAACAGGCTACTACCTGCTCCCTATAATAGCAACCTATTTTAAGAATGAGTTGGTCTATACACTGCCATTCAACGGATGTGGCTATACGCCATGTGGTAACCGGGTCATAATCGCCCTGCAAAGACCAATGGAATCCTTTATAAAAACGGTAATCCGTACCTAACGAATATACCGATGAAACGGAGCGTTTTTCATCATCCGTGATACGTATTTTCTGCATAAAGGGGTTATAGGAGAAAGCACCTATCGTAAAGTTTTCCGTCACGTCTATCGTAACCCCCAATTCGGGTATAAAAGTGCCTTTATATTTCAAATCGTCCCCCGCATAGATAGTATAGTAATTGGCACCTATACCTATACTGAAACGCCCGAAACGACGAGCCAGAGTCAGTCCCACCTGCATCTCCTGATACTTACTGTAACCGTAAAAAGAAAATCCTACACCTATATTTATATATGGATTGCAATATCCCATTTGAATGGTGGCTGTATTGAGAGCCGCAAGGAGATATTCATTTTCATATTGGGCGGCGAATTGAAAACGGGCAGGCTGAACCAGACAGGCAGGATTCTGAAAGGTCGTCCAACTATCCGTCCGCGACGTCTGAATATTGCCTATATGCATCGCCGATGTTAATATAATGCAGATAATTTCAAGCATACTGACCGCAAAGATATAAAAAAAATTGTATATATCAAAAAAAAAGTGTACCTTTGTAGCGCATAACAATGACTTCTCGGTGGAAAACATATTATAACTCGTGGAAGAAATACCTCCGGTGGATCAGTTGGGGTATGAGTGCTGCCGCACTGGCATACCTCGTCTATAAACTATATACCTACCCCGACTACCGACAACTCAACCTCTACCTCCACGCTGCCGGCACAACCGATTGGTACTGCCTGACCGTTGCCGTCCTGCTCATACCAGTCCAACTGCTCGCCGAAGCACGACGATGGCAATGGACCCTGCGCGGATGGAAAAAAATATCCCTCCATACGAGTTGGCAACACGTCCTCACCGGACTTATCGCCGGATTCATAACACCCTATAGAGCCGGAGACATACCCGCACGACTCCTCGCCGCAGGAATAGACTCCACACACAACGACAACGACAACTGGCACACATGGCTGCACGACTGGAAAAAATGGTTCCCCGTACTCCTGTGGACCGTCATCCGATACCTCATCTGGGGACTCCAACTGTGGGCGGTACTGACCTTCGTCCATATACACCTGTCACCCCTGCAAGCACTCTCCTCTATCGCCCTCTACTACCTCGTCATCAGCATCATGCCCGGACTGCCCGCTGCCGATGTCGCACTCAAAGGAGGATGGGCGGTTATCATCTTTGAACAATATACTGACAATATACCTGCCATCGCTATCGCCGTCAGCATAATTTGGCTTATCAATACGATTTTACCCGTTTTATTTGCAAGTATCAAAAAGTTTTTGTAATTTTGCAGTCAGTTTTTCGAAGTGTTGAAAACAAAATAAAACTCTATTTTAATCACAAGCGGGCTTTTTAGCCTTTTATCAGACATAAGAACGACACGTCGTCGGTGTCCATAAAAGCCTTATATCGCCCGCCACAAAGGAACAAAGAACACGAAAAATATGCTTTGTGAACTTCGTATCTTCGTGTTGGCGGCATACGTGTGGAGAGCCCTATCGGCAAGTAGCGGAGCGGAGTGCCCAACAGGGCGAAACGCACAAAGCAGACAGTTGTGATAAAAAAACAGTTATATAGAAGTGAAATTAGTAAGCTAACTAAATCAATCTAATATGAATGCACATTTTCAAATCAATTACCGGACCGAATTTGGTCAACAACTATGTATTATTCAATTCGGTGACAAACCCAAATACACCGAACAACAACCCCTCTACCTGTCTTGCGTAGGACAAGACTGCTGGATGACCGACATCGACCTCCCTGCCGGCACCTTCCAATATAAATACGCTATCCCCGTTCCCGGCGGCTTCCTGTACGAAGCGGGTGCCGTACGCAACATCGAGATGCGCTCTGCCGACAAAAACGTCTCCATCCACGACTACTGGCAAGCCATTGTCTACGAAAAAGCCTTCTACACCACCGCCTTCCTCAAATCGCTCTTCCGTCGCCAAGGCAACGAGAAAACACTCAAAAAAACAGCCAACGCTGCCAAAGGTAACGTACGCTTCACCATCGACCTGCCCCAGATACTCCCCTGCCAAGGCGTAGCCATCATGGGTAATATCAAGGAATTAGGCAACTGGGACGCAGCCAAAAAAGTCGTCATGGATGACTCCGACTTCCCCGTCTGGAATGCCGCCATTTCCGTTAAAGCAAACGAGATATTCGAATATAAATATGTCGTCTTCGACAAGACAACCAACCAAATCGTTGATATGGAATGGGGCGAGAACCGCCACGTCTGGGGCGTACAGAAAGGCGTCGTCATCATGCAGAACGACCGCAATTTCCGCCGCACACACCCCCGCTGGAAAGGTGCCGGCGTAGCCGTACCCGTCTTCTCACTCCGCACCAACGAAGGTTTCGGCATAGGTGAGTTCCAAGACCTCAAAAAAATGGCAGACTGGGCCGTGATGACAGGTATGAAGATGATTCAGACACTGCCTATCAACGACACCACCCTCACCCATACCAACCGCGACAGTTACCCTTACAGCCCCGTCAGCGTCTTCGCCCTGCACCCCATCTACATCAACATCGAGAAAATGGGTAAACTCACACCCGCACAACTCAAAAAATACAACGCCACCAAAGCCGAGTTCAACGCCAAGACCATAGCCGACTACCAAGTCGTCTATGACGAGAAGATGAAGTACTTCAAAGCCCTGTACAAACAGGACAAAGAAACCCTCTTCGCTTCCGATGAATACAAGGATTTCTACAAGAAGAGCAAAGGCTGGCTGGCTCCCTACGCCGACTTTATGGCCAAACGCGACAAGCAACCCAAAGACTTCTACTGCTTCCTGCAATTCCATGCCGACAAGCAACTCAGCGAAGCCGTCGCTTACGCACACAGCATAGGCGTAGCTATGAAAGGGGATATACCTATCGGAATCAATCCCGACAGCGTGGATGCTTACCAAAACCCCGAACTGTTCAACCTCAAAGCCAGTGCCGGCGCTCCGCCTGATGACTTCGATGCTCGCGGACAGAACTGGGGCTTCCCGACCTATAACTGGGATGTCATGGCTAAAGATAACTACGCCTGGTGGCAACAACGCTTCCAAAAAATGGCGGACTACTTCGACGCTTACCGTATCGACCATATCCTCGGTATGTTCCGTATATGGCAGATGCGCAAGACGGATGTTTGGGGACTGTGCGGACATTTCTGCCCCGCCCTGCCCTACAGCCTGCAAGACCTGTGGAACATGGGTGTCAAACTGGACGAAGACCGCATGACCAAACCCTATATTCGCAGCAACTTCCTCGGCGACGTCTTCGGCTACGATACCGACTACGCCAAAGAGCATTTCCTGCTTACCAACGACGGTTATGTCTATTATTTCCGTCCCGAATTTGATACGCAAGTCAAAGTACAGGAATATTTTGAACAAGGCGAAGGTCAGCAACTGCCCGAAGGACAGCGCATCAACCTTATGAACGGACTTATCTACCTGCACTGCGAAGTGCTCTTTGTCCGCGACCAAAAGAACGAGTTCATGCTCCACCCGCGTATCTCCATCTACCAGAGTCACAGTTTCAACGAACTGTACCAAGACCAGAAAGATGTTATCATGGGTATCTATAACGACTATTTCTTCCGTCGTCACACCGAGTTCTGGCGCAACAGTGCCATGAGCAAGATACCAACCCTTATCAACTCCACCGGTATGCTCTGCTGCGGTGAAGACTTAGGTATGGTACCCGAGTGCGTACCGCAAGTGATGCACGAACTGCAAATACTCTCCCTGGAGATTCAACGTATGCCCAAAGACCCGACTATCAAGTTTGCCCACCCTGCCGACGCACCTTATCTGAGTGTCTGCACCACGGGTACACACGACACCAACCCGCTCCGCGCCTGGTGGGAAGAAGACCGCAACACAACCCAACGCTTCTACAACGAGCAGATGGGCTGGTGGGGTGAAGCACCTGCCGAGATGACGCCCGAGATAGCCGAGTTCATCGTCAACCAACACATGTTCAGCCCCGCTATGTGGGTTATCCTCCCTCTGCAAGACTGGTTAGCCGTAGATGGTAACGTACGCATCCAAGACGCGCATGCCGACCGTATCAACCTGCCCAGCAACCCGCGGCATTTCTGGAACTACCGCATGCACCTGAGCATAGAAGACCTGATGAAGAAGAAAGACCTCAACGCCAAGATTCGTCAACTTACTTCCGTACGATAATGAAAAAACATCTTATGTATATCATGAGCATCCTGCCGGCCCTCGCGCTGGTGGGATGTTCTACTTCCGACAAGAAGTCACCCGCTACCTGCAACGACATCGTAGCGCATCCCTCGCAAGTTATCCTCACCTCCGCCGCCGTCAGCAGCGGCACCGACACCATATCTATGGGTGTCTGTGTCTATCTGCCGCAGGACTACACCGAAGCACAAACCTACCCCGTCCTCTACCTCTTGCACGGTAGCGGAGACGACGAGACAGGTTGGGTTGTCAAGGGTAATATGCAAGCCATCATGGACTCGCTCATCACGTCCGGCAGCACCATTCCTATGGTCGTTATTATGCCTAACGGCTATGCCGAGCACTACAACACATGGTTTGGTACGGACATTCCAGAACCCGAACAACGCCATTGGATGGACGGATATTTTGAGACGTTCTTTCCTTCGCTTATGGACTGGACAGCCGAACATTACTCCGTCTATACGGACAAAGCGCACACGGCTATTGCCGGACTCAGCATGGGCGGCTACCACACCATACACGTGGCAGGACTGCTGCAAGGGCGGTTTGACTACGTAGGACCGTTTTCGGCGGTGGAGAAAGTGCTGCCGCAATTGGATACGGTTATGATGGGCAACCCCCGTCTGTTCTGGATGGCGATAGGTGAAGATGATTTCCTGTATAGGAATAATGTACAGATGCGTGCGTATATGGACGAGCGCGGATACACGTACACGTACCACGAGTCCCAAGGCGGTCATGACTGGCCCAACTGGATGGACTACCTCCGCCTCTTCACCCCGCAACTATTTCACTAAATTGTTGTAGCGCCTGACGGCGTTAGAACCGGTACTGAACGAATGCTTCAATAGCTTCGTAGTCTGCCAGACCGAGTTTGGCATAGAGTTCGGCTGTGGCATGATTACGGTCTTCGGCACGCTGCCAGAATAGGCGCTCATCATCGCCCATAAACGGCGCTGACTCCATCTGAGATTGGTGACGCAGAATTGTATTACGCTTGGAGCGCAGTTCTTCCGGTGACATAGGTACTGCCATCTCAATCAAATCCACATCCCACTCCATCCAAGCACCACGATACATCCAGACACGGCACTCACGCAGCCAAGGTTCGTGGTCTTTGAGTTCATCTATGGCTGCTAACACAGCATCCAGACACACTTTATGTGTTCCGTGCGGGTCGGCAAGGTCGCCTGCAACAAACATCTCCTGGGGACGGATTTCCAAAAGCAGTTTTTTGACAATCTCTACATCGCGTTGCGACAGGTCACCCTTCTTGATTGTGCCGGTCTCGTAAAAAGGCAGATTGAGGAAGTGTATATGCGACGTGTCCAATCCCATATACCGACAAGCTGCCGTAGCTTCACCGCGACGAATGAGAGCTTTGAGATCAAGAATTTCACGGGAAGAGAAATCTTGAACGGATAAAGGTTTATCGCTTGTGGATATTTTCTTATTGTTTAAAACTTGTGGAAGACCATTATTGAAGTCAAGGAAGTATTGTAAGTTTTCATCAGCGACAGCGATGCAGCCGCTGGTCTCGTAAGCAATATGTACGTTATGTCCTTGCTTAATAAGGCGTGCGAATGTTCCTCCCATAGAGATGACGTCGTCATCCGGATGGGGCGAGAAGATAAGGATATCCTTGGGGTAAGGATTAGCCCGTTCGGGACGGTTGCTGTCATCGGCGTTGGGCTTACCTCCGGGCCATCCTGTAATGGTGTGCTGAATGTCATTAAAGACTTTTATATTGCAATTATAAGCAGAACCATACAAAACAACCAATTCGTTAAGACCGTTATTGTCATAATCTTTATTGGTGAGCTTAAGAATAGGTTTGCCCGTTTGTTGGCATAGCCAGACGATGGCACGTCGCGAGAGTTGGTCATCCCAATCACATCGTGTCACCAACCAAGGCCGTTGAATACGGGTTAGCAGAGCCGCAGCATTCAAATCACACACAATCTGCACACTTTTGTGATATTGCAGTTTAGAAGCCGGACTACTATCTTTTACCTCGCCTTCAATAGCATCCAGAAGGGCTTGTGCTTTATGTTCACCCCATGCCACTAAAATAACCTCTTTGGCGTTCAGCATCGAACGTATTCCCTGACCGCCTATCTGTCCGAGTGAACCAAGTCCGATAACCAACAGGTCCAGGGGTTCGTCATTACTGAGCAAACCATCCTGCCAATCAATAAAATGAACTTGCGTTTGCAAGGATGCTATGGCCTGGCGTATATCAACAAGTGATTTACCTGTGGATAACGCTATGGTAAACGATTTAGAAGATGCCTGTTGAACACGCTCCGTAATCAATTTAGACACCAACGTACAGCCCTCATCGGCATTTTCAACGATGGTCGTCTGAATCTTCTCCCGTCGTGTAAGACGGGATAACTCCAACGGATCTGTTGTTCGATAGAGTTTACTCGGGACGCGAGAAAGCACTATTTGTGAAGATAGATTATTTTTCATTTTTGCTTTTTCTTATTTTTTGATGCTTTATGCCAAACGATGCACACCAATAATACGGATAACGAAGCCGCAGCAATCCAGAAAAGTAAAGCGGGAGTGAAATTATACACACTCTTTTCAACCCCATCCACTATCTCGATTGTCTTGTTGCCATCCAGCAAAACACCCGATACAATATCTTGCAAACCGGCTGCCGCATACGAGGCCATACCTACGATACCCAAGGCAGCGCCACTGACCTCACGCGGTACAATATCCACAGCCATCAATCCGCCTACAAAGCAAATAAGAATACCTATCGCTATACCGAACAGGACCATGGCCAATATATTCATCCACACAGCATTGCCGCCAAAAGCAAAGAGTGTCAGGGCAATGACCTCAATCACACCCGAAGAAACCGCCAAAACATATCGGTTGCCACGAAACAGTTTATCACTAATCCATCCGCTGAACACCGTACCTATCACACCCAATAAAGCATTAATAGAGATAATCTGCGTGGCATCCACCAACGTAAATCCTTTGGTTTCTTGCAAGAAGAGCACGCCCCATCCGTTGACTGCATAGCGGCTGACATACATAAAAGCGGAAGCAAAAGCCAATACCCACACGTAGGGGTTTTTCACCACCTGCCACTGCATACCTCCAACGGATTTTTTTTCTTCCTTTTGCGGTTCTTCTTCGCCCGCATACACGGCGATAGGTGGCAATCCCTTGCTCTCAGGCGAGTCATGCAACATCAATAGTACAATGAGTATGCCTACCCCGCCGGCCACAGCGGCTCCTACAAAACCGAACTGCCAACCGAACAGGCTAACTAATCCTCCTACCAATAGGAATGAGAAGAACTCGCCCAAGTTATGACTAAGAGACCAGAATCCATAGAAAGTGCCACGTCTCGACAATGGGAACCAACGCGACAAGCCTACTACACAAGGAGGAGCGCCCATTGACTGAGCAGCGCCGTTAATAGCCCACATAATAGCGAAGATGACATAGAACAGACTCATGGAAATGAGAGTCTGTTGCAGCGTAAGAAAGCCCATCACCCCCACAACGATATTGGCGATAGTGGAAAGCAATAAACCAGTAGCCATAAAACGTTTGATATTGCTATGGTCAGCCAAGAATCCGCTTATTAACTTACCTATCGCATAGGCGAACAATAGACAAGAAGATATTACACCTAATTGAGTGGCATCCAATAAGCCGCCATCCAAGATAGGTTTTTTCACCACATTGAGCGTAGTGCGGCACACATAATACATCGAATAGCCCAACGTGACAGAGATAATCGTAGACCACTGGAGCCTACGATACCTCTTTTTGATATCAGCGTCCGTTCCCTGGAAAGGAGCGGACGCCGGAGATTTCTTAAAAAAGTCAAGCATTATCGGAGCATGTATTTTTGACCCTTAATAATCATCATACCATTGTAGTTAGGAGCCACGGGTTGTCCCAATACATTATATATGGTGTTATTGATATCAAAATGCGGGGTGGCAGTAACACCTTCCAAAGCCATCGGTTCGGTAGCATTAGGATCTGCTGCACCTACGCAAGTAGCACTCGGAACACGGGTCATACCGCGTTGGTCAAGTGAAGCATCCACTTTTGTCCAATTGGGGAACCAAGCGTCAGCCAATTCCTGCAAGTGAGCCACGTTGTCACCGGATTGATAAGTCAAGGGGTAGAGGGTCTTGGAGCAACCGCCATTATCTTTGAAGTTATCAATGGTGCCGAAATGTTTCGAGAAAGGTTGTGCATACTCTGCAGAACCGCCATTATAGATAGAATGAAGGTCGGTGGGCTGCCATACATTTACAGTATCCACATTGGCATCAGGATAATAGCAAATAGTACCTAATACATTATATCCACCGGATATAATGCACTCGCTCATCATCTTGTTGTTACCATCTTGGTAAATAGGAGAATATTGTTTTTTCGAATTATCCTTTACGTCTGTAACATAGGTGTTGGCAATCTTGATGATACCATCGCTCTCCATACGCAAAGAGGAACCATAGCAGCAATTCTTAGGAGAACTGGCTTGATCGTGATCATCACGTATGCCTTCGTTATTGCCAATCGTAGAAGAGATAATAAAGAATCCAGCTACGTTACCGGAAATACCACCGCCATTAGAATAGTTCTTGTTGCTCAGAACGGATGAGTTAATCATATATAATGCTCCGGAAGAGATCTGCAAACCTCCGCCGTAAGTACCGGTAGCCAGAGATGGATCTTTAGCAGCAATACGAGCATCCAAACTCATACTGGGGTCATCCGCATTCAAGCCGAGAGCGCTACCATTATAGAAGCAGCAACGCTCAAGAACGGTAGAAGGAAGTTGGTAATTTTCTTTATCTCCACCAATAAAGTAACTACGGGCACGAAGTAAGCCTCCACGGGAAAGTGCTATACCATCATGCACTTCACAATCCATCATGTGCAGTTTGGCACCTACATTAGTAACACATTGCGAACCTTTGTTGTTGGGAGTAACGTGCTCGTAGATATGGCAGTTTTTGATATATGTTGTTCCGCAAATCAAGCGAATAGCAGAGCACTCTTCCAAATAAGAATCAATATCAGCATCTGCACCTTGGGCATCGTTGTAGGTATATGCCATATCAATACCTTGAATCGTGCATACTTTAGCATCATCACCCGAGTAATCTACACGGAAAAGAGCCACAGCATCGCCCTTGGAAGCCTTACCGTCCTGATTGATGTCACCGGAGAAAACAGTCGGTGTAGCGGATGGGTAAGTTGGCATAGCGGTTACCTTACCCGTTGCAGCAGGGTCAAAACCACCGATAAAAGTCATGGATTTGGTAACACCCCAATAACTACCTGTAGAAGTCATAGTAACGGTACCACCCTTGATAAAGATGGTATCACCATCGGTCATTTTGCTTAAACTTCCACGAATAATTTCAGGAGCCAAAGCCTTTTCCCACGAATCTCCGCCTTTTTTGTTTTCAGAAGCGGGATCGCAATAATACGTGTTGGCAGATGCACTCATCGCTGCTAAAACAAGAGCAGCAAAAGAAATAATTTTTTTCATAAATAAAACATTTTAATTGATTATAATTAGAAACTCAATCCGTCATCCCAACCCGGGTTTTGCGTCAGTTTACCACCTGACAAAACACGTTCACGAATTGGAATAGGGAACAAATAGTCTTTTTCTTCATCAAACTTACGACCATTATTCAGATTACCCGGTTGACCGTTGGATAAGATATATCCTCCATTCATACCATTGCTGAGGATAGCTTCTTTTCCTTCACCGACCTCCAAATAAATGGCGCCATCAAACAAGCCGCCCGGGTGTGAACCACTAAACGCACATCCGTCTGTTTCGCTACTTACAGAGATATAACCGGAATAATCTGATTCGTTCTTGCTGACACCGGGGAAATAAACGCCTAACATCGGTTGCTCTAATGCCTTACCTTCTTTCCAACGCATCAAATCCCAATAGCGGAAGCCTTCCTGAACCAATTCAATATCGCGTTCACGACGTATTTCCAGAATAATACCTTCGTTGGCAGGATCTACGTTAGGATACAGCATTTTCATATAAGCACACGGGGTGTTCGTGGCTGCAGCCACATCCATAGCGGGCATACCTACACGTTTGCGCAATAAATCAATGGTTTTAGCGGCAACCGTTTTATCAAACTCACCTAATTCGGCTTTGGCTTCGGCATAGTTGAGCAGCACTTCCGCATAGCGGAACAGAGGCATATCACAATCCGATTGGTTGTACGCATCCGTATTCAATCCCATGACATACTTAATCAACTGATACCCCGTAGCCGAACCTGAGAATTGGTAACCGGCAACCACATCAGAGCCAATCCGCTTGTAAACGTCCGGGCGCAAAACAGTCTGCTCCATACGGGGGTCACGGAACTGCATTTCATCACCCATGTCCATCGTAGCATAGTTAGCATCATCCGTGAAACGCGTACCGTCAGCATTGAGATACTGGTTCATAAAACGTTTGGTAAAACCGGGCTTACCCGTTGTAGCCGACATGGTATAACTGGTAGCATTGTGGTTTAACTTGAGGTCCATATTATAGCAGCGAGCCAAAATATACTCACATGCCACAGGAGAACCATCCACCGTTCCTTGCGTGAACAAATCGCGATAAGGTTCACCGGATTTGGGGTCGTACAATTGGTATGCGTTTGATGCCATCAGCATTTCTGCTGCCGAAGCAGCTTCCGTCAACATATACTGCCAATAGGGTTTACCGCTAACATCGGCTGCTGCAACATTGTGGTATTTACAGAACGTACCTTCAAACAAGCAAATACGCGATTTGAGCGCCATGGCAGCGTATGCATTGGCACGATAAACATTGCCCTTGTCCTTAGACATCAACTGGATGGCATCATTCAAATCTTGCACGACGTTCTGCATCACAACGTTTCGTTTATCACGCTCGGCATACAATTTTTCATCAGCACTACCAATGACTTTATCCACCCAAGGCACATCTCCGTAATGGCGCACTTTGTCATAATAGAAATAGGCACGGAAGAAATATGCCAAGCCTTTGTATTGATTGGCTGCTTCAACATCGCTGCATTGATCAGCATGTTCCAACAGATAGTTGATATGACGGAGCATAGACCAGTTCCAGTCCGTACCATCAGCATCTGCGGGAATAGACCGTGTTCCGCGTACCTCATCCGGCAGTACGGTAACGGCTATCTCATCACTTACCTCTCCGTACAAATCAGCAGCAGTGGGGAAAATGGTATAAAACTGGTTGGAATATTGTTCCAATTGAGAAGCATTCTTAAAATATATGGCAGAACTGATGGAATCGCGAGGATATTTATCCAAGTCCTTACAAGCAGTCATGAACGCCATCAAGGGTACTATGATATATATAATCTTTTTCATATTCTGATCCTTTCTTTATTAGAATGTAATATTAAGTCCGACAGAGAATGTTCTGGAGAAGTTATAAGCGACACCTGTATTGGGGCTTGCCGTATTGGAAGATGTAGCCTGCTCGGGGTCGATGTATTTCGTGTGTTTCTTCAATGGCGAGAAGTAGAACAGGTTCTCTCCGCTGAAGTAAATACGCATACTCTCCACGACTTTGTTGGCAGGGATGGGGAATGTATAACCTACTGTCAAGTTCTTCAAGCGGAAGTAGGCTACGTTTTGCAAGTAACGGTCATTAACAGAACCCAAAGGTCCATTGGCAGCGTATGCTATATATCCACGAGGACGCGGGAAATAGGCATCCGTATTCGTTTCACTCCAAACATTATTCATAAAGTTGGAAGGAATGAATGAGCAGTACGGGCGAGCATAAGGTCCCCAGAAAGCAAGCGACTCATTACCCGGGTACCAATCCTGATGACCTATACCTTGGAAGAACATCGAGATGTCCACACCATACCAGTTAAAGCCAAACTTGAAGTTATAACTGAAACGAGGTAAGGCATTACCAATAACTTTCAAGTCACCATGATTATCCTTGGTACCTGCTCCCATATTGACGGCACCGTCTCCGTTGACATCCACAAATTTCAAGTCACCGGCTTTCCATCCGGGTTCACCGGCGGAATTGATTAGACGGTCATCCACCATCGAAGTATTGAGATTGGCAGTATAAGCAGCGGCTTCTTCATCCGATGCAAATAATCCGTCCACACTATAACCCCAAATCTCACCCAAGGTCTGTCCCTCGTAGTAGATATTCGTTCCGTCAGACAAGTTCGTATCCAAAATCTTGTCGGGGTTATTAAAGCGAGTTACTTTGGTTGTGTAGTCGCCTATACCGAAACTGACACTATATTCCAAAGGTTTGCCGCAAGCCATAACCCGGTCATTCCATCCGATAGCCAATTCCCAACCTATGGTGCGCATGTCGGATATATTGGATTTAGGAACGCTGGCGCCATACAAAGCCGGTAGAGCCATACCGTCCACCAACATATTCTTGGTATCACGCACATAGAAATCACCGGTCAACGTGAGTCGATTCTTAAAGAAACCGAGGTCCCAACCCACATCATAAGTTACGGTCGTTTCCCATGTCAAATCACTGGATTTAGGATCATCTTCGCGAGAATAGTAAGCGAACGAATTATTATCAAAGACATAACTGAGTCCCTGATTCAGATTCATCGTCTCTATATAGGTGTAATAATCGCTGATGGATTGGTTTCCAAGAGCACCGGCAGAGAAACGCAGTTTACTATTCGTCCAAACACCGGCTACGGGAGCCCACCAACTTTCCTCTGACATACGCCATCCTACACTTCCTGAAGGGAAGAAACCCCAACGGTTTTTAGGAGCAAAACGTGAAGAAGCGTCTCCACGAGCAGAGAACTCAAACAAATAACGGCCTTTGTAGTCATAGTTAATACGTCCAAAGAAGCCCAGCGTAGACCAATCGGCAATGGAACCATCGGAAACCGTCACCTCACCCGATGCCAAGTTAAAGGCATCCAGATCCTCGGTAGCGAGATCCAATTTACGCATCTTCATGCTCTTGTTTTCCCATGTTTCGAACTGACCACCGACCATAACAGTGAGGTGGTGTGCATCTTTGAATGTATCTTCGTATGTAGCGTAGATGTTCAAGTTGTGGTCATTGACGCGGTAATGCTGCTCCTGATAGTAATCTGCCTGACTACCGGTGGTGAGCCATTCCACAACGCCGGGCGATTGTGAATAGGGCACATTAACCTGACGGTTATTATACTCACGATAACGGAACGAATACGTATATTCGGCATCTATTTTGAGTTGCTTAATAGGCGCAATCTCCAACTTCTGTGTAGTACGGAACTCACGATCATAGTTGATGTTCCGGTGCTTGTTATAGTTGAGCGTAGCGGAGTGACCGTCCATAACCGTGGAAGATGTATTGGAGTTGGGGTTGATATAAGTAGAAGTACCATCCGGATTATACGCGGGCACATTCGGCAAAGCATGTACATACGATTTTTTTAATGTATTGGCCAAGTTGCTGGTTCCCGGATATTCACGTTTGGAATAATAGAAACTGGTGTTGTTGCTGAAACTCAACCATTTGGTAATCTTAGCATTCAGTTTGGTACGGAATGAAATATTGTCGTACGGATCGGGAGCAACAGACAAGACACCGTCTTGGTGATAGTAACGACCGGACACATAGAAATTGACCTTGTCATTTCCTCCGCGAACGGTCACGTTATGCTCATGCTGGAAACGTGTTTTCTTATACAAATGATTATACCAATCATAGTTGGCATAGTATTTATACGTTCCATTGGGCTGTACAACAACCCATGGGCGTGCCGGATTCTCTGTTTTATCGTTGACACGCGCCAACAACTCTTCATAATCTTCCTCGGTATAGTTGGTGTAACCAACACCCTGATAAGAGGTCATGAACATGTCATTTATCTTAGCGCCCCAATAACCGGTCGTGATATAGTCGGTAGAGGTAGTGTTTTGCGACCAACCTACACGTCCGTCATACGAAACGGTTATCTTACCTTCCTTACCGTTTTTAGTGGTAATCAATACAACACCGGCAGAAGCGCGGGCACCATATACGGCAGCAGCGGAAGCATCTTTCAATATGGAAACGGATTCAATATCGTTAGCATTGAGTCGGGTAAGTGAACCCTCTACTCCGTCAATCAATACGAGAGGTGATGCACCGGAAGTCAACGAACTGGCACCACGGATATTCATCTCATATCCGTCAGCAGGATCACCGCTGGCTTGAACGATGTTCAAACTGGGGTCGGCACCTTGCAGAGCCTGTACAGCACTTGGAACGGGACGTGCGTTGATGGTTTTTTCGTCCACGACAGAAACAGCACCGGTTAAGTTAACCTTTTTCTGCGTGCCATAACCGACCACGACAACCTCATCCAATAACTCGTTGTCCTCATGCATGACTACTTTCATATTGGCAGCTGCATGCATTTCAAGCGGTTGATAACCGAGGAAGGAAAACTGCAATACGGCTCCTTTTTCGGTCTCAATAGAGAACTTACCGTCAAAATCGGTAATTGTTCCGGCTGTTGTACCTTTGACTTGTACTGCAGCACCGATGACGGGTTCGTCATTGGCATCTGTAACCACACCATCTGCGACAATGGGGGTAGCAGCCCAAGTTACTGTAGAGGACAGTAACAAGAAGAGAAAAAATAGTAATCGTTTTTTCATTTTTGTGTTATTATTTATTGTTAATTGGTATTATCTGCCTAATACATCGTACCACTTGTGCTGGTGACGAATATACAAATTCCCGTTTATCAGCCATTTGGCATTGGGCGCAACAAGAGCGGTATTCATCACTTGAGGTAATTCAGTAGGGGTTTGCAGTGCCTCCATAGTGCCGGGTACGGAATGTTTGGTATCACGTGTATTACCAGCCTGATCCACGGTTAGTGTACCTGATGTAGAACCTACGTTAAGGATATCCGAGCCCACTGTGGCTGCTTCAAAATCGGAAGATTGAAGGATATTGATATCCTGATCGGCATAGCGTGTAGAAATAGGAGAAAGGGCAATAACACCATCATAGTCGTACATGACGGGTTTATATATATTATTGTCCACATATCCGCCAAATAGATTAACCAATTCAGAACAAGCCGTTGTGTAATCCGTTGCTTCCCAATCAAACAATCCGCTTTCAATATTCATATTATCTTCCGACGAGAACAGATTACTTAATGAGTTCTTGAGCATATTGGGTGTAGCCATATATATATCGCCTATGCCGGATGTGGATGAATAGTTACCGGCAATGATATTATTTGCCAACAATAATTTACCGGAGAGCACATACAATGCACTACCTTCAAAATCGTCAGCGGGTACGCCGGGTTCTTCCCAGCAAGCCGTCACATTACCGACGACGGTATTACTCATCAGTGTCAATGTACCGGTATTACTTATTTGGGCATAGATAGCAGAACCGCCAATACCCTGATTGATGAAACCGGACTCTATGTCAATGCTGTTTTTTGCAAACGTATTATTGACGAAACGAATATCCTTGGCATTTGTAGGGCAGTTAATCGCCACAGTTCCCATATTTTCGGCCTTATTGTTTATAAAACTGTTTCCGTAGAAATATGCATCCGCTTCACTTGTCATTCCCAAAGCGGGGGCGTCATACGCCTCATTACCATCAAACAAGCTATTCGTAACGGTAACTGGGCAACGGGTATTCCCTGTGGCATACAATACGCCCCAAGCGTTTATGGATTTATTGTAGCGAAAGACACAACTATCAACATTCAATGCACATAAATTGCTATTGATTAATCCGTTTCCCTCTGTGGTACAATTCTCTACGGTGCAACTGTTCAGTGTCAGCCAATTGCCTTTTCCTTGCACGACGGACCCTTGCATCTCAATGGTTCCGACAGCATCCCGTATGGTGATTCCGTTGATGGTAAGCGATACAAAGTCTGCCAATTGGATTAATTGACATTTTCCGGTTAAGACAGCTTTTTCGGAGCCTTCCATAACGCACGTGTTGGCTATGGCAAGGGATGTTTCTGCCAAGTCATACTCGCCATCGGTCAAGACAATCGTATCGTTGGGTTGTACGGTGCGGGCTGCCTGACGCAATTCCTCCACATTAGTAACTATGTGTTTGCGTTCCCGATTAGGAGACAACATAGTCATTTTACAAACCGTAGGCAGGTGGTCAGATGGCAGAAGAGAACGACCAATAGTGGAAGCTGAGACATAGTAGTCTTCAATCTCTATGCCATGAACATAAACAAAGTCAATGAGTTTGCTGGCACCAATCGGGTTCATGCCGGAAGAGAACGTATTGTACGAACCGCGTGGCTCTACCTTACATATCTGACGCGCGTTGGCGAAATAGGTTCCAAAATTGGCATGTGGGTCATGATCAATAGGTTCGCAGTTCATATCCCCAGCCACGATACAGGGATAATCACCTGCTATTTGGCTCAGTTGCTCTGCATTGACGCGAGCGCCCTCTCGGATAGAGACAGGGTTCAGATCAAGGTGTGTAGCACCAAATACGAATATCTCTCCACTCTGTCTATCTTTGAGTTTAGCCCACACGGTCATACGTATATACTCGGCATCCCAAGATGGTTTAGAGGGTTTCTTGGACGGGTCAGGAGCAAGCCAGAACGTACCCTTGTCCAAAACCTCATATTTAGCCGTACGGTACAGCAGTTCGGCACCGCCTGCCGTTCCACTGGAAAGGAGCGTATAGGTACCACTCAGTTGGCTCTCTATATAATTATGTTGTGTTGTTGACACTTCCTGAAGTGAAACGACATCATAAGCCATGGTATCTTTAATCATTGTGAGGACAGCGTCGCGGCGTGCCGACCACGCTTTGTCACCAGTGTCAGAACTGGCACCTGATGTACGAATATTAAACGTTCCTATACGGTGTGTGGTCTCTATAGCCGGTGCTACGGATAGGACATAAGACGTGGACAAACCACCCCAAGAAGCAGTGATGGTAGTCGTTCCTTCTTGGATAGTCGTTACTTGACCGTTCGCATCCACCGTAGCCACAGCCGGATTGGAAGACTTGTATTGGACGGGATTTTGGTCGTTGTGGTTATCAATGAGCGACTCATTGGTGTATTGTTGTCCGACGGTTAACTGAACTTCTTTCTCCGTATAGAGCAGATAGGGTGTGATCGTAATAGGTCCCACTAACATACGTCCATACGTATAGGTTGTAGGATTGTCCCTGGGATAAGACAGATTGGCAACCGTTATCTTAGCCTTTGTTTTCACGTTCAGTTCCTTAGAGGTGTAGATAGAAGTGACTCTGCTCAATTCTTTTTGAGCATCAAACTGAACAGAATCAACCGCCTTATCGTTTATTTTAACGGCTAACACGAGGTGGGCTTTGTCATCTCCTTTGTTCGGATCATATCCAAACTGGCAGTACGGAAACGAGATGGTTTTAACGCCACCTTCAAACTTTATTTCCAACCTGCCTTCTCCTTTATTTTCGTCTTGTCCTATTTCGACATAAGAATTATATTTCTTGGCTTCGCCTACCACACGGCATAACCACATAGCCTGGATTTTACGACCATCCACACTTATTGAATCATCCGTGCCCCGACGCGCATTACGATAAATCAAAGGCAATTGACTATCGAAACTACAAATGGACCGTGAATAGGACGATGTGGCAGTAGGTTGATTAATGTTCTTATAATCTTCTGTCACGGTAGAAGCGGCATGAAGACTAACGATCATAGTCAAAGCGACTATACTCAATACCAATTTTTTCATATTCGTTTTGTTGTTAACTTATTTAACAGTAAAAAGAACTTGTATAGGACGGTGGTCGCTTAAGAAAGGCACGGATGTAGTGTCCTTGATAACTTCAAATTTTTCGGCTTTGGCATTGCGGTAAAAGATGAAGTCGATAATCTTGTCCTTATCAGGGTTGTGTCTAAAACCTGTGAAGGTTTTTTCCTGAGTTGTTTTCTTAGCCTCGGCCTGTGACCAGTGCATATAGTCGTACATCGGAATCAGGGCACTGTCCTCGGGCTCCACATTCATGTCTCCCATAACGAACAGAGCCATAGTGTCACCACTCAGGGCACGCAGGGTGTCTGCTATTTGGCGCAGAGATTCCTGACGGGCGATAGCTCCCTTATGATCCAAGTGCGTGTTGAACACAATCATTTCATGTCCTGTTTTTTTGCTACGCAACAGGATATAGGTAGCTATGCGTTCGTATTTGGCATCCCATCCTTTGGACTGTACGTTAGGTGTTTCGCTGAGCCAGAAAGTTCGGCTTTGAACGAGGTCGTATTTATCGGTACGCCAATAGAGCGGGCAACTCTCGTCACTCCACACCCCGGGTGTGCGTCCTTGTACAACGTGTTGGTATTGCGGCAGATGTTCGGATATATAAGCATCCGATTCATCCACCACTTCCTGCATTCCGAACACATCGGGTTGCAGTCTATTTAACATATCCACGCACGCGTCGCGACGGAATTGCCACGAGTTGGTACCGTCATCTTTGTGCGCATCACGGATGTTAAACGACATGATGGTGGTCTTTTCAGAAGCGCACCCCATCAATAAAAGGGTCATTACGGCCAATAAACTTTTTTTCATTATTCAATACTTTTTATAGAATTTGTTTATTGCAGACGTTGTCCTACGGCATTGTAGGTTCCAAACGGAGTAACGAGGATGATTTGTCGGTTAGACCAATATTTCTTGGTTTTTCCGCTTTCTTCCCAAGGACGAATTACATCCATTTCCGTTGGCGTAGGGGATTTTTTAATCAGAACGGGATAGCTGGCCCCTTGCTCAAATTCGGAACCTAATTTGGTTGCAACCGTT
Source organism: Bacteroidales bacterium (assembly GCA_018066005.1). Classification (GTDB taxonomy): domain Bacteria; phylum Bacteroidota; class Bacteroidia; order Bacteroidales; family Paludibacteraceae; genus Colicola. Next base: position 36,052 of record JAGHSG010000055.1, read on the forward strand.
CCGTCCTTCATTTGTGTGTCGGTAGCGGAGGTAACCTCTGCAGCAGCAGGAGTACCGCTTCCGTAAGCGTTGGTGCAAGATGTTTCAAGGTAGTAGCAGTTGATTAATTGCACTTTTGTACCGTCTGCATTTCCAGCAATCGCACCCAAAGCACATGCAGCGGTTGTTGCCTGTCCTTGAGCAGCGCGGTCATCTTTGATGGCACCGTAGTTATAGCAGTTCTTCACAGTAATAGCGCGGTCTGTAGAAGATGATTTAGCATATCCCACGATACCGCCCATGCGAGCAGCAAAGTCTCGTTGCAGACCCATCGTGCAAAGGCTATAGCAGTTGGTTATGCGGGTGTTGAAACCATAACCGAGAATACCTCCGTATATACCGTTTCGGCGGATACGCCATGTACCGGAAGCATAGCAGCGGTTGATGATATTCACATCCTCGCTGGAATTATCGCGTCCGCAAATCAGTCCTACAGCACCTGTTTCCGTGTTGGTAAAGAGGTTCATATTAACGGAACAATCTTCGATAAGCGACCCCATCATACCTCCGCAAAGGATACCGCATCCAAGAGTAACAGGAGCAGGCGTTCCCTCTCGGTTATAGTGACACTCTTCTGTACCGCTCAGGCGGATATTGCGCAGCGTAGCATGGTCGATTAATCCGAACAGCCCCACAAACGTCATTTGACCTAAGACAGGATCTTCTTCGCTATAGATGCAGAAGCCGGAAATCTTGTAGTCTTGGCCATTGTATGTGCCCTTAAAAGGAGTTGTCTCCGAACCAATCGGTGTTTTCCAACTAAGCGATTTAGTATGGTTCATATCAATATCTGCCGTCTGAATGGCACTAATTGTATTCGAGCCGCGATTGACAGCCGCAGCGAACTCCTCTAAGTCAGCACGCGAAGCGATGGTATAGGTGATATCCTTCGCCTCGGCGGTATTGAGTATGAGGGTGTAGTTGCCTTCGTGTATTTTATCCTCAGCTACCACTTTGATGCGTATCTCGGTGGATGTACCGGCTTCGGGGGCAGCGACTTCATAGTATCCGCGGATATCGGTGTCAGGTATGTCGGCTTTGCCTTGATACAAGAACGGAGATGCCTTGGTAGAGGTCGGCAATACCCATAATTGCATCGTTGACATGTCTTGATCTACGGGGCATGTGTATTCCTTTTGTCCTTCTACCAGCGGTATATTCATACCATTGACACGCAGCGTAACTAATGTTGAATCATCATCGCTGACCACAGGAACGAGCGGTTCCTTATAATCGGTCAATTCGGTCACGTTGAAGGGGTGCTCTATAGCAGCCTGTGCAGCAGCGCGGCACATATTGGAGCAATAGTCATCCAACGTAGTTGGTTGATAGATAATGTCCTTAGGTTCAGTGCCAAAGATGCGATTATACCAGCACAACGATGCTATATAGCGTCCGTAGTTATAATCCAGATGATAGCCGTCACGGTTGAGCGTATGTCCTACATAAGAAGTACGGGCATTCTGTATGGCTGTTCCGGCAGGAATGACCATGATGGTATCTATACCGGTGTATTTCATAATGGCTTTGGTAGCATTAACGATGCTGTCATACATGACTTGTGTGTCCTTGCCATACAGATCGAAAGCCTTATAGGTAGATGTTGAGTCGTATGCCCACGTCATATACATACCTATCTTGACATACGGATTGGAGCAAGATGCTTTAATATCAGCAATCAGGGTCTTGATATGGGGTATATACGACTTAACGATACCGGCACTATCATGGTCGGATTGGATGTAGACGTAATCCCACGGTTCGTCCTCAATAGCGCCACGCAGGGTAGCGGAGTTGGAACCGGTGGAAGACATATTGCCTTCGGGGTCAAACTTGTAGTAGTTATACTTCTTGGCGTTGGTCTCATAGAACGTAGCGTGCTCGCTCTGCCATGTACCACCACGGTAAGGATAACCCACAATGGCTTTCTTGCCTTGACCGATGACAATAGGCATCATGTGTTGCTGCAAAGCATCCATCGTGAAACTATTTCCGATACCCAAGATACGAACGGTATCACTCGGAACCCATTTTTCCAGGACTCTCAAACTATACGTTGTGGTGACATCTCCCCAAGCGGCTTGGACGGTAACATTACCGGCTTTCAGACCGGTCACTTCACCGGTAGCAGCATCGATAGTAGCCACACCGTCGTTCGCACCTACGATGCTATAAACGATAGCCGTTGCGTCATCACGGTTGTCAATGAGTTGGTCATTGGTAAAGGTGGTGGCTTGAGTCAAATCAAGCGTAGCATACTTTTGGGTGTAGTACAAATAAGGTACTATCTCAAAGGCATCAAAGGTGATACGGCCGTTTGCAGTCAGCGGTGTACCAGATTCGGTAGTGTACGATTTATTCTCTAACTTGATAGCGGTGTTCTTCTTGGCAGATACATTTTGAGCGAAGAAGAAATGCTCCAAGGTAGTTGCTCCACTGGGGTCTGTAACCACGTATTCCATCGGATATTCGGTATCGTTGATGGTGGCCACGAGTTTCAGCGTTGCACCTTTCTCGCTTGCCCATTGTTTCCAATTGAACGAGAAGTATTTGATACCGCCTTCAAGTGTCGTTTTGGAATCAATAAATCCTGTAGCAAAGATATTATTTCCTTGAACACCTGTTCCGCCGATGGTATCGTTATCGCCACGACGAGCATAATAAGTTTGCCAAGTAATATCTATATCGCCCTTCACGGCTTCGCCTCCTGCGGTTGAAATCAAACCCTTAGGCATTTGAGTGAAGTGCTCTACAAGTTTTTTGTCGGTTGCTATACCGGTACGAACAATCAACGTATAAGAATCTTGCCATGCCAAGTATTTCTGTGTTTCTTCCATGGTGGCAGTGATTACAGCCGTACCGATACCTTTAATCGTTACCTTACCATCAGCATCCACTTCTGCCACGGAGGTATTATCACTCGTGTAAGCAGGAGTAGCATCGCCGGCAGTAATGACTACTGCATTGGTAAAGGAACCATCGGCAAGAACTTTCTCCACTTTGCCTTCGGTAGCAAACTTAGCATCTACATTTCCCTTGGAGTTGATGGTTAATGTATAGGTAGTCTTTGCCTCGCCGTATGCGGCTTGAACGGTAACGGTACCGGTTTTCTGGCAAGTTACCTCACCGGTGGAAGCATCGATAGAAGCCACACCGTCGTTATCACCTACTATGCTATAAACGATAGCCGTTGCGTCATCGCGGTTGTCAATGAGTTGGTCATTGGTAAAGGTGGCGGCTTTGGTCATATCTATCGTAGTATCTTTTGCGGTATAGAAGATATACGGAGTAATGGAGATAGGACCAATCTGCAAGGCAGTCGTGCTTTGCGGATTAGCAATCTTCAGTTTTGTATTGCTCTTTATACCAAAGTTACTATTGAATACAAGGTCGGGGTCGTTTTGGTTATAGGCCTCACCCGTTTGAACCTCCTTTGTAAGTGTACGTTCTACACCTCCTGCTATTACGCTGACGGAAACAGGAGTAGCAGTTTTGTTAAACTTATTCCACAGGAATCCTACACGTTTAATACCACCTTCGATGGTAGTCTCCATCGAAGCGCCTCCGTTACCGGCCAGCCAGATAGAAGGTGTTTTATTAAAGAGTATATCCGATTCTTTCGTGCGAACACCGGTAGTGATTGTCCAAGTGTAGTATGCACCTACCCGATCAGCCGCGGACGCACCTCCGGAGTTTCTCTCAAACGTCTCAACGTAAGCATCTTCTTTGGGGTCGGTAATGGTTAATGCATAACTTGCCTCAGCAGCCGCATACGTCTTGCAAGCGGCAATCTTAGCCGTGATGGTGGTTGCACCTTCGCCAATAATGGTAATCACGCCTTCGGCATTTACGGTAGCCACCGTCTCGTCGCTACTTGTGTATGTGATTGCACCGTCACCGTCTTTCGTTAAGGTGTTAACATAACCGATGACATTCATATCTTTTTCCACAGCGTCTCCGTCTGCAAAACTAACAGTAGGAACAGGCAAGGTATTGATATGTAAACTCATCGTTGTATAGGCATCTTCGTATGTTGCCTTAACCGTAATATCTTCAGCGGTTGTTACTTTGGACATATCAACAACACCCGTCGTTGCATCAATTGTTGCTTGGGCACCCTCGGTAACGATGCTGTATGTCACCACTCCGCCCAAGGTGTTGTTAATCAACCCAGTCGTTGCATCGTAGGTTTTATCCGCAGCATTCGCGGTTTGAGCCTTTTGGGTGTAACGGATATAAGGAATGATGGTGATAGGACCAACAACGATACGATTACCATTTACTCCCTCTAAGCGCAAGGTAGCATTGGATTTAACCTCCGGAGAGAACATGAATGTTCTATCGGCAGGTCGGCTTGCTGTTGTGGTACCGGTAAAAGTGTCATCCTGGGTTTTGTCACCAACTGTGACGGTGATTTTCTCGGTTTTATCGGTTTCTTTTGCAGTAGCACCCTGATTCCATAAGAATGAAAGAGCTTTGACACCACCTTCAGCCGTGGTTTGCATGTGCGGATTAGCCGCCCATCCTATACCTACACCGGGAGTGTTATTGGTTTTTAGTTTATCCATATCATTGGACGGATTCGTATGTCTGATTCCTTCCATCTCCCATTCTCCGTAGGTACCTAATTTGGTCGTTGCGGCTGTATTGTGATTCCACAACGTATCTCCAACAGGATCTCTGAACTCCTCTATTAAGGATTGTTCTACTAATTCATACGTAACTGTGAATTGGGTAATACGGGCATTAATATTGGTAGAAGAACTACTTGCAGCGGTACAACCTACATACAAAGTGGCGGATTGTTTATCCACAGTTACAGAAGAGCCACTTGCTATTTGGTCTGCTTCAGCAATGCCAAACCCTGACTTAAAACTCAGTATTCCGCTGTTTTGGGGGCTATAAGTGATTTTGATGGTTTTAATTATATACCCCAGAGCAGCACTAATGGTAAATTCGCCATTAGAATCACCTTGGTACATATACCATTTACTGCTGGTATAATAACCATTCGGGTAAACACATATCTTGTCCGAAGATGTTTTAGCGGCTACTGAGATGACATCATTCATGGTGAATGACTGATAAGCCGTAGCATTTGCCCAACCATGCATGGTTGCTAATTGGTCAACGGTTTTCGTTACTGTCTCACCCCATGCCAACATTGTAGCGCAGAGGGCGAGGGTTAATAATACTTGTTTTTTCATTACGAATAATAATTAATGCCTTAAAACTATTTTGCAATTATTCTGTTGGAATGGGGCTAAACTCTTTGCCATTAACCGGCGAGCCACCAATAACTACTCCAAGCACATCTGTGCACGGGAGCAACATAATCTCTAAAC
>JAGHSG010000063.1 GCA_018066005.1 Bacteroidales bacterium
GCAGAAGTCCTCAAACAACGAGTTAGACCAAGCAGGTCCCTGACCCTTGGCATTGGTAGTATAAGGCGTAGAAGGCACGGAACCCGAGTAGATAGAAGTACAACCTGTTGCGTTAGCTGCTATCTCACGGTCACCGAACAGTTGGCTGATGAGTTTCAGATACGGCGTCTCACCGCAACCCGAGCAAGCACCCGAGAACTCAAACAGAGGAGTAGCGAACTGCGAGTTCTTGACATTGGATTGAATATCAATCAAATCTTGTTTGCTCTTAACGTTCTTCACGCAGTAATCCCAGTTGGCAGCTTCGGCATATTGACCTTCCAGATCAACCATCTGCAGGGCCTTGCCTGTCTTGGGATTGCCGGGACATACATCCACACAGTTACCGCAACCCAAGCAGTCCATAACACCCACCTGCATACGGAAATGCATTCCCTTCAAGGCAGTCGGTGCTTTCATCTCACGCGTAACACCGTTGATACCCTTCACTTCCTCCTCATCCATAACGAACGGACGGATGCAAGCGTGAGGACAAACGTATGCACACTTGTTACACTCGATACAGTTATCAGCCGTCCAAACAGGAACGAAAGCACTTACACCACGTTTCTCAAACTTGGCTGTGCCACTGGGCCATGTACCGTCTTCCAAACCTTTGAAAGCAGAAACAGGCAGCAAGTCACCGTCCTGACCGTTGATAGGACGAACCAGTTTGGTAACATATTCGGGCTCCTCGCCATAATCTTTGGCAGCATCTGCACCAAGTTGACTCCAGGCGGGATCAATATCAAGCAGTTGGTATTCGTTACCGCGATCCACGGCAGCGTAGTTTTTATTGACAACATCTTCACCCTTCTTGCCGTAACTCTTAACGATGAAATGCTTCATCTCTTCAACGGCTTTCTCAACAGGGATAACACCCGTGATACGGAAGAAAGCAGATTGCAGGATGGTGTTGGTACGATTGCCCAAGCCAATCTCCTGTGCTATCTTGGTGGCATTGATGTAATAAACTTTAATATCATTGTCAGCAAAGTATTTCTTCACCTTGTTGGGCAAGTTCTGTTTGAGTTCGTCTGCATTCCAAACGGTATTCAGCAGGAATGTACCGCCCTTTTGCAAGCCACGCGTTACGTCGTACATCTGCAAGTATGCCTGAACGTGGCAAGCCACAAAGTTAGGCGTTGTTACCAAATAGGTAGAGCGGATAGGTTCATCACCAAAACGCAAGTGCGAGCAAGTGAAACCACCGGACTTCTTACTATCGTACGAGAAGTAGGCTTGGCAGTATTTATCGGTCGTATCACCAATAATCTTAACGCTGTTCTTGTTAGCACCTACCGTACCGTCAGCACCCAAACCGTAGAATTTGGCTTGGAACATACCCTTACCGCCCATAGCGATTTCTTCGCCGACAGGCAGAGAAGTGAAGGTAACATCATCGTTGATACCAACGGTGAAGTGATTCTTCGGCTCTTTCATGGCAAGGTTAGCATAAACAGCCAACATCTGAGCAGGAGTCGTATCATTACTACCTAAACCATAGCGGCCACCTACCACGAGAATATTACCTAAACCAAGTTCTTGCAGAGCGTCTTTGACATCCAAGTACAACGGCTCACCATTAGCACCCGGCTCTTTGGTACGATCCAGCACGCAAATACGTTTAACCGATGCAGGCAGGGCTTCCTTCAAGTATTTGAGCGAGAAAGGACGATACAGATGCACGTTAATCATACCCAATTTATTGCCATTGGCTGCCTCGTAGTCAATCACTTCTTTCAGGCACTCGGTAACACTACCCATGGCGATAACAATGTTCTCGGCATCAGCAGCTCCGTAATAAGTAAACGGACGATATTTGCGACCTGTAATAGCGGAGATCTTGTCCATATAGTCGCTAACAATATCAGCCACACCGTTGTAATAGGTATTGCAACTCTCGCGATGTGTGAAGAAGACGTCGGGGTTTTCAGCCATACCGCGCATAACAGGACGCATCGGACTCAAAGCACGTTTGCGGAATTCTTCCAAAGCATCCATATCCACCAACGGACGCAGATCTTCCATATCTACGACCTCAATCTTCTGGTATTCGTGACTGGTACGGAAACCGTCAAAGAAATTCAGGAACGGGACACGGCTCTTGATAGTAGAAAGGTGAGCCACACCAGCCAAGTCCATTACCTCCTGAACGGAGCCTTCTGCCAACATGGCAAAACCTGTCTGACGGCAAGCCATCACATCCTGATGGTCACCGAAGATACACAGAACATGGCTTGCCAACGTACGAGCCGAAACATGGAAAACAGTCGGAATCAATTCGCCGGCAATCTTGTACATATTCGGAATCATCAACAGCAAACCTTGCGAAGCGGTGAACGTAGTGGTCAATGCACCGGCTGCCAAACTTCCGTGTACGGCGCCGGCAGCACCACCTTCGGACTGCATTTCCTGAACAGTAACGGTCTCACCGAACATGTTCTTGCGGCCAACAGCCGCCCACTCGTCTACGTTCTCTGCCATAGGCGATGACGGAGTGATGGGATAGATAGCGGCTACCTCGGTAAACATGTACGCAATATGCGCAGCAGCGGCATTACCATCACAAGTCATAAATTTCTTTTCTTTCATCTTTTTTGTATTTTTTAGGTTGTAATTATTACTAGTTGACTAGTTAAATAGGATCCTAGTTATCTAGGATTAATATAGGAATCCAAAGAGCCACAAGGGGATTTGTTTACCCTGCCCCACTTCTAAATCACCTATTGCCGAATAACGGAAGCCAGGCAGTTTAGGTGTACGGGCCAGCACATCAAAACGCAATTTCTGATCCACCACAAAAGCAGCGGTCTCACTGGCGTTCAACTTATGGATGCCATGCAAAGCACTATAGAAGAAGGTCTCCGCCACAGACTGCTCATCAGGCTGACGCGTGGGCAACATATAGCACAAATTAGGATTTTGCATATAGATACGTGCAGGCTTCATTGGGAATTGCTTACCCTCTACATACAACAAATTCAACAACCTTGCATCTTTTAGGCATTTGATATAATTGATGACTGTAGAACGAGATGTGTCGGTAGCCTCCGCCAACCTACTGATATTCAGTCCACAAGGGACATCCTGCATCAACATATACAGCAAACTCTTGATGCGAGTCAAATAACCGACCTCTATCTTATTAACAAGGAGCACATCCACTTCCAGCATCATATTCATAATTTTCAACACACTCTCCGAGTAATTCCACTGCCCAACGGCATAGGGATAATAGCCATGCTCCAAATACTCTTGGAAATAATCCAAAGGTTTAACACGCGTACAGATACGAGTAGCTATTTCTTCATGGTTTTTCAATATATCCTCCAACGTGAAAGCACGCAAACGACAACCTGTGCGGCTATTCAAATATTCACGGAAACTATACCCACGCAAGTTATACATCTTAACAATATGCCCGATATCCGTATTCCCTTCAATCAATCTCATTACGGGAGAAGCCGAGAACACAATACGTAACCCCGTATAATGGAAATAGCAATCACGCAACTCTTTGGACCAGTTGGGATATTTGAACACCTGGTCAATAAGAAGCGTCTTTCCCCCTTCTTTCACAAATTCGCCGGCAAATTCATAAAGCGAATGCTGGCTAAAATAGAAATTGTTGAAATTGACATACAAAGTCTCACGGCGATTGTTCGGCTCTTGTTCCAATAGTTGTTTTGCATAACTAAGCAAGAAATCGGTCTTACCAACGCCGCGACCGCCCTTAATTGCAATAAGGCGATCCTTCCAGTTGATTTCATCCATCAACTGACGGCGAAAGGGGACTTGAACGTGCTCCACCAAATAATCATGGGTCTTGTAAAAACTTTCCAGCATATATTTACGGTATGTTCAATGAATTTGGCTGCAAAGTTACAAAAAAAAAATGAAAAATGCAAACTCCACTTGACATTTTTTTGAAAAAAATGTACACACGCAAGAAAAGAGCCGAAAAAAAGGACTGACCAATTGGCCAGTCCCTGTCACAACATTACAATTTATTTGGAAATTGCGCCGCTTGGGCAAACATCCGCACATGTACCACATTCAACACAAATGTCCGGATCAATGCTGTAATGATCGCCTTCGGAAATAGCTCCCATCGGGCACTCATCTTTACAGGTGCCACAGGCGATACAATCTTCTGAAATTTTATAAGCCATAAAAAATGAATTTAGAATTCGAGTGCAAAGGTACTGCTTTTTTTTGATATATGCAAATATTTTAACTATTTTTTACCCTGCAAAGCAGCGAGAAGTTTTTGGTTAGGCCCCGTTAAGTTCTTATCCGTCAGTCCTTTCTGTTTGGCAAACGTTGTCCAATTCTTGGCACCTTTTTCTTGGACAGGCAGTCCTAACTGCAAGAAATGGCAATATGCAATACCCAACGCATCGGTAGCATCCAGTTTCTTGGGCATCTGTTCGGCAGGTATTTTCAGAAAGCGTTGCAACATACCGGCAACCTGCTCTTTGGTAGAATGTCCGTTACCCGTTATTGCCATCTTAATCTTCATCGGCGAATACTCATTGATGGGCAAGTCCCTACTTAATGCAGCAGCAATGGCCACTCCCTGAGCATGAACGATTTTAATCATAGTCTGCGGGTTTTTGTCCACAAACTGCGTTTCAATCGCCAATTCGGTCGGATGATAAGTATCAATCAATTCCTGCAAGAAGAAAAATTCCTGCTGCAAACGAGCATATTGGTCTTCTAATTTATGCACATCCTTCACACCAAAGGCAAGCACCTCGGTTTTGGAGCCGGATGTTTTGAGCAAAGCATAACCCATAAATAGCGTACCCGGGTCTATGCCTAAAATTAGATGTTCGTTGACTAATTTATCTATCATATTTATTCTTCTACCAAGTAGATGTCTTCGTTATCCTTGTGCATCAGGTAATGTTCACGTCCATAGCGTTCCAAACTATCGGTCCGATTCAAGACATTGATTTGATGTTGCGCTTTGTCTATTGCCTGCTTCGTTTCCTGAATAGCACGCTCGGTCTGTCGCACTTTGCGATTTCGTTGCATGTCCTTAATTAAACTTTGTTCACCAACAAAAATAAAAATTGCTGCAAAAATCAACAACGTAAGAATATACTTATTCAGCACGTACTTGCGAATAACCATCCATATTTGACTCCAATCAATCATATTATCTACTATTTTATAAAGAACAATGTACTATGTAAATTATCTCTACTAAAGCGTATATTTCCCCGTCCTTCAGCACGGACAATAAAAAGTAGCCTGTCCGTGGAAGAGCGGCATCGCAAGTTGTTGCATCGGGTACAGCCAAGTCGGGTCGCCATTAGCCGCGCCTATAAAACGAACTTTCTTGGTGCTGACAGTCAC
>JAGHSG010000155.1 GCA_018066005.1 Bacteroidales bacterium
AATCGGCTGCAAAGATACAATTTTTTTTTGATATACGCAATATTTTTCATATTTTTTTTCAAAAAAATTTGGTTATGTCAATATCTTTTCTTAATTTTGCACTAAATTTAGTTGAAAAAGCTGTTACTAATACAATATATGGTTACACACGAAGAATTAATCGCTGCTTTGCAGTATCATTTCGGTTTTGACAATTTCAAAGGAAACCAAGAAGCCATTATCCTTAATCTAATGACGGGGAAAGACACATTTGTACTGATGCCCACCGGCGGAGGTAAGAGTTTGTGCTATCAGTTGCCGGCCTTATTGATGGAAGGAGTCGCCATTGTAGTCAGTCCGTTGATTGCTCTTATGAAGAATCAAGTGGATGCCATGCGCAATTACTCCGAAGAAGACGGTGTGGCTCACTTTATCAACTCTTCCCTATCCAGACCGGAGATCGCTGCTGTAAAAGAGGATATTCTATCCGGTAAAACGAAGTTGTTATACTTGGCTCCCGAATCACTCAACAAAACGGAGAATATTGATTTTTTGCAAGGAATAAAAGTTAGTTTTTATGCCGTAGATGAGGCCCATTGTATCTCCGAATGGGGACACGATTTCCGTCCTGAATACAGACGCATCCAAGCCATGACGGAGCGCATAGGACGTGCTCCCATCGTAGCACTTACCGCCACCGCCACGCCCAAAGTTCAACATGACATTCAGAAGAACCTTGGCATGATGGATGCAGAAGTATTCAAATCCAGTTTTAACAGACCGAATTTATACTACGAGGTACGTCAGAAAACAGACGATGTGGATAAAGACCTGATTCGTTATATTCGTTCTATGAACGGTAAGTCCGGCATCGTGTATTGTTTAGCCCGTAAAGAGGTGGAGGATTTGGCAGAAACACTCCGTGTAAACAATATATCTGCCTTGCCCTACCATGCAGGAATGGAGGCAGCCGAGCGGACCGCCAATCAAGATGCTTTCCTGATGGAACGTTGTCAGGTGATTGTGGCTACTATTGCATTTGGTATGGGTATAGACAAACCGGATGTGCGTTTTGTGGTTCACTATGACATACCCAAATCATTGGAAGGATATTATCAGGAGACCGGTCGCGCCGGACGTGACGGAGGAGAGGGACAATGTATTTGCTACTATTCTCCGAAAGATATTGAGCGACTGCGCAAATTCCAACAAGGCAAACCGGTAGCAGAACAAGAAATAAGCAACCAACTGCTGTTTGAAACACAAAGTTATGCCGAGTCACCCATTTGCCGCCGCCGGTTGTTGCTCCACTATTTTGGAGAAGATTACGAAGAGGATAATTGTGGCAATTGCGATAATTGTAAAAAACAGTACCACATGGTTGATGAAGGCGAGTTGTTAGGCATTATTATGGAAACTATCCTGCAATTGGGTGAGACTTTCCATGCCGAACATATCGTGGATATCATGCACGGTACGACGACAGCCGCCGTACGCTCCTATCATCACGATGATTTGGAGAATTTCGGTTGTGCAGAAGACGAAGACGAGAATGTGTTGCATGCTATTATTCGTCAAGCCATGCTGGCCGGTTATTTGAAGAAAGATATCGAATCCTACGGCGATTTGAAGATAACTCCCGAAGGCCGCAAATGGATGAAACGTCCCGGTCGTTTTGAAGTGCCTATTGAGCAACATAGCGAGGATGATGACGACGAAATGGAAGCAGCCATGGTTGGAAGTGCCGCCGCGGATGAAGTGCTCTTCTCCATTTTGAAGGACATGCGCAAGAAATTGAGCAAGAAATTGGATGTTCCTCCCTTTGTTATTTTCCAAGACCCATCTCTGGAAGCTATGGCAACTTCCTACCCCATTACTATGGAAGAATTGCAAAATATCCCGGGTGTCGGTGCCGGTAAGGCCAAACGCTACGGTGACGAGTTCTTGAAAGTCATCAAAGAATATGTCGATGAAAACGAGATTATTCGTCCCGAAGACCTACGTTTCCGTACCAAGGCCAAAGACTCTACTCGCAAAATAAGCATTATTCAAGCTATTGACCGCCGAGTGGCATTGGATGATTTGGCAGAGAGCAAGGGTATGTCCATGGATGAGATGTTGGAGGAGATAGAAGCCATCGTGTATAGCGGTACCAAGCTCAACATCAATTACTTTATTGACGAAGTCGTAGATCCCGATGAAAAGAACGAAATAATTGATTACTTCAAAAATGCGGAAAACGATAATATCAAACTAGCCATGAAAGAATTAGGCGAGGATGATTATGACGAGTTGCATGTTCGTTTGGTACGAATCAAATTCCACTCTGACCTTGGAAACTAAAAAGCGAATAGACATATTGACACTCGGTTGCTCGAAGAACTTGGTAGATTCGGAGCGGCTGATGGCCCGACTAGAAAATGCGGGATATAAATGTTATCACGATGCTGACCGGCCAACGGGACGTATTGTCATCATCAATACCTGTGGATTCATCGGAGATGCCAAAGAGGAAAGTATCAATACTATTTTACAATTCGCCCAACGCAAAACGGCAGGTAAAGTAGATAAATTGTATGTTATGGGGTGCCTCAGTCAACGCTATCTGCACGATTTGGAAGACGAGATACCGGAAGTGGATAAATGGTTCGGTAAGTTTGACTTTATGAAGATTGTGGAAGAAGTAGAAAGGCAAAAGGCGGAAGGTAAAAAACAAAAGGCGGAAGGATTTGAGCGGAAACTGACGACACCTAAGCATTACGCCTACTTGAAGATAAGCGAAGGCTGCAACCGATTCTGTTCCTACTGCGCCATCCCCTTGATTACAGGCAGACACACGTCCAGGGCAAAAGAAGACATATTGAGCGAGGCCCGGTGGTTAGTTGGACAGGGGGTAAAGGAAATAAATGTCATCGCACAGGATTTGAGCAGTTACGGACTGGATTTGTACGGGCATCATGCCTTAGCCGAATTAGTGGATGAATTGGCGCAAATAGACGGTATATATTGGATTCGGTTACACTATGCCTACCCGACCGATTTTCCCGATGAACTCTTGGAAATTATGGCGAAGCATAAAAATGTGTGCAAATACTTGGATATTGCATTACAACATTGTACCACGCACATGCTGACCCAAATGCGCAGGCACATTACAAGCGAGGAGCAGGACGCTCTAATTGCACACATTCGTGAGAAGGTACCCGGCATACATATCAGGACGACCCTTATGGTAGGGCATCCGGGAGAGACGGAGGAAGACTTCGAACAATTATGCCAATGGACCCGAAAAATGCGTTTTGAGCGCATGGGTGCTTTTGCATACAGCGAGGAAGAGGGGACATACGCCGCTCAACATTATACAGACGATGTTCCCGATGAAATCAAGCAAAAACGATTATCCCGATTAATGGATATACAACAAGCCATTTCCGCCGAGTTACAAGAGGAAAAAGTGGGAAAGGTATTGACGGTTTTGGTAGATAGAGAGGAAACTGATTATTGGGTGGGCAGAACAGAATATGACTCACCGGAAGTAGATTGCGAAGTACTGATACAAAAAGAGAATCACAATATAATAAAAACAGGCGATTTCATCGAAGTAAAGATTGAACGAGCCGAAGAATTTGACCTATATGGAAAACAAGTTAACATGGGTAGAGCTTAAGAAAGCAGTCGCCCGCCAAACAGGCCTGACAGAAAAAGATGTCAACATCCTATTGACAACATGGATTGACGAAATGGCTGCCGCTCTGCAACGAGGGGAAGAATTGCATATCAATGGTTTGGGAACTTTTAAGATTAAAGAGATCAAGCCACGAAAGAGTGTGAATGTGACCACCGGAGAACCAATCATTTTGCCCGCCGGTCGCAAGTTGACTTATATGATGGCTGCCAATATGATTGATGAGTTGAATGACAAAACGCCCGTTCGCACAGAAGTGGGTGTTGACCCCATTCAAAAATTAAGCGAGCAAGCCGATGAAATCGTAGATATTTTGGCAGACTTGGGACAAATACCACAAGCAGAAGCAGAAGCCGAAAAGCAGGAGCCACAGCAGCAAGATGAGTACAAACCGGAGCCAAAGCCCGCGGTTATACCGGAATACAAGATAGAGCCGAAAGTGGAGCCGAAAGAAGAAAAAGAGGAAGAGCAAGATAAGAAAAAACATCTCTGGTTAACGGCACTTATCACGATATTGGTGTTTGTATTGTTAGTTATCGGATTGTTTTATTTTTTCCAATACAAAATAACCAATTGGTTGAACGATTTGAGAGAGAAAGCTGAGATGGTAGATGAAATACCTGAAATAACCGAGTCGGCTACTGTCGTTCCGTTTCAGGAAGACACCGTGAGTGATACCATTCCAGAAGAAGTAAATACGACTGAGGATGAGCAAGTGAGTGCAACTGTCCGCCCTGAAGAATATACCGATTTCATCGGGACAGAAGAGATGCATCAAGATAGCCGGTTGTCTTGGATGGCTTATCGCTATTACGGTAAAAAAGACTTGTGGGTTTTCATTTATGACGCCAACAAGGACCATATCAAAGACCCCAATTCTATTCCGGTAGGCACTTCTATTCGTATTCCAAAATTGGATGAAGATGTTCTGCAATTAGCCACTCCGGAAATACAAGCGCAAGTGAAACAAATGGCTGATGAATTCTTGAAAAAATAATTTTGAACGATTCTTTTATTCATATTCAAGGGGCACGGACACATAACCTAAAAAATGTGTCTGTAGATATACCCCGTAACAAGTTAACCGTCATAACAGGAGTCAGCGGTTCGGGTAAATCGTCCCTTGCTTTTGACACACTCTATGCCGAAGGACAGCGCCGATATGTAGAGAGTTTGTCTTCATACGCTCGCCAGTTTTTAGGTCGTATGCAAAAACCGGATGTGGATAAGATAGAAGGTATTCCCCCTGCTATTGCCATTCAGCAAAAGACCATCTCACATAACCCCCGTTCTACCGTCGGCACTGTTACGGAGATATATGAATACCTTAAATTATTATACGCGCGCGCAGGACACACCTACTCCCCCACCAGCCATCACGAAGTTCGCCGACATAGTATCTCGGACGTAGTACGAGCCATGGAAAAACTGCCGATGAACACACGACTTTTTCTATTGGCTCCCATTCATATAAGTGAAGAGCGTTCGTTGCAAGAGCAGTTACGTATATGGATAGAACAAGGTTTTTCCAGATTATATAACACAACCGATAAGGAAAGTATTTATATATCGGAAGTTACAGGTTCGGCGTTGAAAGAAGATACCTATTTGTTGGTTGACCGACTCATTGTAGATCACGAGCAAGCCACTTCCAACCGATTTGCCGATTCTGTTCAGACGGCATTCTTTGAGGGCAAAGGTGCTTGCGCATTATGGTGGACTGCTGATAATCAGCAATATACGTTAGACGCTTTCTCCACACGCTTTGAAGAAGACGGCATCACCTTTATTGAGCCAACCGAACACCTGTTTGATTTTAACAACCCCCTTGGTGCTTGCCCTCGTTGTAACGGATTCGGTAATACGACGGGTATAGACGTGGATTTAGTTATCCCAGACAAAAGCAAATCTATTTACGAAGGTGCTATTGCCTGTTGGCACGGAGAGACGATGCATGTTTGGAACGATGCGCTCATCTATTCTGCCGATAAATTCGGATTCCCCATCCATACCCCGTATTATGCCCTAAGCAGAGAGCAGAAAGAACTGATTTGGAGAGGAAACGAATATTTTCGCGGACTGAATGATTTCTTTATAGAATTGGAATCCAAGCAGTATAGCAAGATGCAGTACCGTATCCTGCTTAATCGCTACAAAGGTAAAGCCGCTTGCCCCGAATGTGCAGGTTTGCGGTTGCGCAAAGAGGCATCTTACGTACAAGTCGGAGGAAAAAATATTCAAGAATTGATACAAATGCCGGTGTCCGAGCTAACGCGTTGGTTTAACACATTAGTTTTGGAAGACCGAGATATCGTTGCAGCCACCCCTTTACTCAAGGAGATTCGCACTCGTCTACATTTCTTAAGCGAAGTCGGATTGGATTATCTCACCCTCAATCGTGGGGCCAACACCCTATCCGGAGGAGAAAGTCAACGTATCAATCTCAGCAAATCGTTAGGTAGTAGTCTGGTCGGCTCTTTGTATGTTTTGGATGAACCTTCTATCGGTTTGCATGCCCGGGATACGGAACGGCTCATTCAAGCCCTAAAAGAATTACGGGATATACACAACACAATTGTCGTAGTGGAGCATGATTTAGACATTCAACGGGCTGCTGACTACTTGATAGAAATAGGTCCTAATGCCGGGCAATGGGGAGGAGAAATTGTTTATCAAGGTGTACCCAAACAAGAAAACATTCCATACGAAGTGCCTACTTCCAGACGAATATGGAATAACTATATTGAGATACGCGGAGCATCTGAGAATAACCTCAAGAACTTAACCGTCCGCTTCCCGCTAAATGTAATGACTGTCATCACAGGTGTCAGCGGTTCGGGTAAGTCTTCGTTGGTCAGCCGTGTGTTGTACCCCGCTTTGAAAAGATTTTATGGTGGTGTCATCGACCACGCCGGCGACTTTGGCAGTTTGGGCGGATCGTTGATAATGCTGAAAAACGTCGAATTCATCGATCAAAACCCCTTAAGTCGTTCCAGCCGCTCCAATCCTGTCACCTATCTCAAAGCATACGACGAAATACGTCAGTTATTTGCGGAACAGCAGTTGGCACAACAATTGCGTTTCACACCGGCTCATTTCTCCTTCAATACACCCGGAGGACGATGCGAGATGTGCAAAGGAGAAGGCACTATTACCATTGAGATGCAATTCATGGCAGACCTTATTCTGCCTTGTGAGCATTGCCACGGGAAGCGCTTCCAACGCGATGTTTTGGACGTCTTATACCGCGACAAGTCCATCTACGACATATTGGAAATGACGGTAGATGAAGCCATTACCTTCTTCTCCGAAGACAAGCGTTGTGCCAAGATAGTGCGCCGTTTACGTCCCTTACAAAATGTCGGTTTAGGATATATCAAACTGGGGCAGTCGTCTTCAACCCTTTCCGGAGGAGAGAGCCAGCGTGTCAAATTGGCATCTTTCCTCAGTGAAGACAATGGTCAAGCTACCCTTTTCATCTTTGATGAGCCAACCACAGGATTGAGTTTGAAAGATATTCAGGTGTTACTCAAAGCCATGAACGAACTCGTCGCCCGCGGACACACTATTCTTATTATTGAGCATAACCCTGCCGTCATTTTAGCAGCCGACCATATCATAGACCTCAGTCCGGAAGGCGGAGATAACGGCGGCTTTATTGTGGCAGAAGGTACACCCAAAGATATTATGAATTGCCCCGAGTCATACACCGGTCAATACTTAAAGAATTATGATAAGCGTTGAGCATCTCAGCATAGAATTTTCCTCCAAGCCCATCTTGGACGACATATCTTTCTTAATCAACAAGAAAGACCGCATCGCCCTTGTAGGCAAGAACGGAGCCGGCAAAACGACCTTGCTGCGACTGCTCGCCGGCGAATATGAGCCGACTTCCGGGCGTATATCCAAAGATAGCGACCTAACCATCGGTTACTTGCCACAGGTTATGCTCTTTCAAGATAACCGCACGCTTCGCGAAGAAGTGATGAGTATTTTTGAAGGTGAAGATGAAGCGCGGTTTATAGCGGAAATGGACCGAACGATTATTGGGCTTGGCTTTGAACGCAAAGACTTTGAACGTCCTTGTACGGAGTTCTCCGGTGGTTGGCGAATGCGTATCGAATTGGCAAAGATTCTGCTCCGTCATCCCGACTTGTTACTCTTGGACGAGCCGACTAACCACTTGGATATTGAGTCTATTCAATGGCTTGAAAATTTCCTTGCGCAGTCCAATAGTGCCGTTTTATTAGTCAGTCACGACCGCGCTTTCCTAAATAATGCCACGACACGAACCATTGAAATAACGCTTGGCCGCATCTACGATTATAACGTGCCTTACGACCGATTCGTTACGCTCCGGCAAGAACGCCACGACCAACAAGTACGCGCCTATCTCAATCAACAGAAAATGATTGAAGAAACCGAAGCATTCATCGAGCGTTTCCGCTATAAAGCCACCAAGGCCGTGCAGGTACAATCACGTATCAAACAGTTGGACAAGTTGGAGCGTCTGGAAGTAGATTTGGAAGATACATCGCGGCTCAATCTTCGTTTCCCGCCTGCCCCACGAAGTGGAGATTTTCCTGTAATCATCGAAGATTTAGAGAAAACCTATCCCGAAGCCACACATCCCGTTATCAGCCATGTAGCCTTGACTATTCGTCGAGGCGAGAAAGTGGCTTTTGTGGGCAAAAACGGCGAAGGAAAGACTACTCTTGTACGTTGTATCATGGACCAATTAGACTATTTAGGAACGCTCAAAATAGGACATAACGTCAAGATTGGTTACTTTGCCCAAAACGAAGCATCGTTGTTAGACGGTGATAAAACCGTCTTTGAAACAATTGATTATGTGGCAGTTGGAGACATACGCACTAAGATTCGAGATATATTGGGTGCCTTCATGTTCGGTGGCGAAGCGTCGGAAAAGAAAGTCAAAGTACTGTCCGGAGGCGAACGCAGCCGTCTTGCTATGATTCGCTTGCTTTTGTCGCCCTGCAACCTACTCATTCTGGACGAGCCGACCAATCACCTTGATATGCCATCCAAGGATGTGCTCAAAACAGCCTTGAAAGATTTTGACGGCACCGTTATATGCGTCAGCCATGACCGTGATTTTCTCGATGGATTGGTGGAAAAAGTCTATGAATTTGGAGGCGGCACCGTTAGGGAACATATCGGTGGTATCTACGATTTTCTACGTAAAAAGAATATGTCATCCTTGCAAGAGTTGGAACACAGGTCTAACACGGAGCAACAACGGAGTACTAACGAGGCAACAACAGAACATATCGGAACGTCCAAGGACTCTTATGAAGAGATGAAGCGTGCCGCAGCAGCCAAGAGAAAGAAAGAGAAACAGATTGCCGAGACCGAAGCGGAGATAGCACGATTAGAAGATGAACAAAAGCGAATGGAGGCCCTATTAGCAGAGCCCAGCAATCAGACACAAGACAATTTCCAAAAATACGAGCACATCAAACGTGAAATAGAACAAAAAATGTACGAATGGGAGATATTAAATGACTGATATTATGCATACTACAACTTCAAACACAATCGGTATGTCGGCTCTATCATCCAAGATGATTAGTTTTATGCGTTTTCCATTGGCGCTTGCCATTGTTTTTCAACATTCCTATTATTGTATTTCCTCTGCGCAGCCTGTCGAAATAACATTCTCGTGGCAATTGATTAACTTAATGCGCGGATTCTTTTCTTGGATAATCAATGGTTCAACACTCTGCGCTTTTGCAGTCATATCCGGTTATTTATTCTTTCAGCATTGGGAAAATGATAACAACTCCAAAACTTTGCAATGGAGTTGGAGAAGTTATGGCAAAAAATTGTATTCGCGGATTTGGGGCTTGTTGATTCCATATATTCTTTGGAATTTATTAACTGCTTGGTACATGCATAGTCCCATTACATGGCATATTTTTTATAACCAAAATATATGGGGAGGGGAACAAATCAATTTATTCGGACAGCATCTTTTTCCAACCATAGCTCCAATAGATGCTCCATTTTGGTTTGTGAAAGACTTGATTTACTTTTCCATTATAGCCCCTATTATTTATGCTTTGGTTCGCTATGGGAAATGGGGTTCTCTTGTTTTTGTAGCTATTATTTGGACATTACATTGGCCGGCATGGATGCCATCTCAGACACTCCTTCCTTGGTTTGTTTGCGGTGCTTATCTTAGTATTAATCGTATGGATTTGGCACAAACGGCACGAAACTTATGGCATCCTCTTTTATGGATTGGCATAGCAGCCCAAATAGCAACTTTGTATTTAGATGGCTGGGCTTTACAAATAACCAAACCTTTGCTTCTTGCTATTCAATGTTTGTTCTATTTTTGGTCAGCATCCTATATTGCAGAAAGGAAGATATGGGAAACGCCCGAATGGCTAACGGCTAGTAGTATTATTCTCTATGCATCACACGCGGGACTCGGTTTATTGAATAAATCAGCAGAATGGATGACATTATTATTTCCAGATACCGTACCTTGGTATGGCATCATTTTGAGATATTTCTTAACACCTTTGTTGTGTTCGGGAGTCATTGTTTTATGCGTCAAACTTATTTGGCCTTCTCCTTTAGTCAAACTGCTTGCAGGCAAATATAAACCATCCTTACTTCACACTCATGCCCACTCAAGTAATCATTAATTATATTATTGAATTCTTGTTGTACGGCAACAAAGAAGCAGCCCGACACGTTCGCTTAAGTGCCGACGTGGATTGGACTTTGCGCTATCCTCAATTGGAGCAAGTGCCGATTATGGAGCGCATAGGCGATGAGGTGGTCGTTTCACCTGACCTTATCTACAACACGTTCTTTTTTATCTCTCGCGCCGAAGAGTTGCTCAACGACAAACGCGATGAATACGGGCGTTTTTTGGCGTCTTATTCCATTTTGGGCGAGAAAAACCGATTGCAGATACCCCTGATTGATGAGTATAGTCGCGTATTGTTGAAAACGTTGGACGCTCCGCTGCCTACTGCAGAATTTTCCGCTATCAACCTCACACACGACGTAGATACTATTGCTTATTATCACCACTTGCGTGGAGCATTAGGCGGCATCAAACGCGGGCACTGGAAAGATGTTTATGCGTCATGGAAGGATATTCACAAAGATCCGGCCTTCACTTTCCCTTGGATGATGAAACAAGATGCCCAAGTACCGCCCGCCAACATCATCTTTTTCCTTAAAGACACACGAGGCAAAGGAATTGATTATCCGCAGTACAAAACAAGTCTAATCAACCATTTATCAACCGTTAATCAACCGTTAAATACCCGTAAAAAACAGGCTGTTTATTTTGGTTTACATTCCAGTGCCTTGGAGGCAGAAGCGATAGCCTACCGTGGCAATATATCTCCTATTGACTATACATTGCATCGGTCGCATTACCTATCCTGCTCCGTAGACAGGATGCAGAAGTTGGTTGATTTTGGTGTTACGGACGATTATACGATGGCATTTCCTGACCAAGCCGGATTCCGATTGCAGACCACTCGTCCTGTCCGTTGGATTAACCCAAAGACCATGACTTTAACTTCGCTCACACTCCATCCGCTCACGTTAATGGATGTGACGCTCAGCAATACAAAATACATGAATCTTTCGGAAGACGAAGCTTATTTTTGTGCCGAGAAAATACTATCTAAAACCCGTCAATTCAACGGAGAAGTAAACCTATTATGGCATAACTCCAATATCAACCAGGAAACATATCACAAAACATTGTATCCTAAAATACTGCATCTATTGTGATGAAAAACATTCTCGTCTTGACCGATCCAATTGGGAAGCCGTCTTTTGCCCCTCGCCTACGTTTTGTCTGCAACTACCTGACGCAGCAGGGTTATCATGTAGAAGTTTGGACGGAAGAATTGGAAAGTTATACCATTGCCCACAATTATCCTATCTATGAGTTACCGGCATACCGTGGTACATTAGATTGGATTATCAAGTCTTTTTGGTCTTTACTCACAGATTGGCGGAACAGACATTTCTCCACAATATTACAACGCAAGTTGCTTGACCGTCCCTTTGATATTGTTTGGTGCACCACCTTTTCCACATTTCCTCTTCGTGCTGCATTGGATGTTGCACGGAATAAACACATCCCGTTATTAGTGGACATACGCGATTTAGACGAACAGGTACCCGGTGCCCAATACCAATCTCACCGCGGATGGTGGACATTACCCTTCCGTATGTGGTACAAAAAAGTTAATATCCATCGGAGAAACAGGATATTACGACAAGCCGATTGTGTCACTACCGTCTCGCCGTGGCATGTAGATTTTATACGTTCATTCAATCCTAACGTACACCTGATTTATAACGGGTTTGACCCCAAGCAGTTCTATTTTCAAGGTGTTACGTCATCACAATTCCTTATCTCATATATCGGGCGAATTTATGAATTCCAACATACGGATTTGATTGAACAAGCCGTTCAAGAACTGAATATCCCGGATATCGTTCTAAATTGGCACACTCCAGACTATCAACCTATTCCCACAACAGAAGTAGGAGACGAAATCCGCCGTAGTAGCATCATGTTGGTGCTGACATCTACAGAAACGCACGGTATGATGACCACTAAATTCTTTGAAGCACTCGGTTGCGAGAAGCCCATCTTGTGTATTCCGTCGGATAGGGGGTGTTTGGCGCAAGCTATGGCTGAAACCAATGCCGGGTTGGCATCGGAAAATATCGATGAAATCAAGCAATTCATATTAGACAAATATAACGAATGGAAGCAAAACGGCTTTACCCACCAGCCCGTTCGAAACATAGAGCAATTCAATCGTGAAAACCAAGCAAAACAATTTGAAGATTTGTTCCGTAGTTGTACCCGTCTATAACGCGGAGCTGTTTTTGGCAGGATGTCTGTGTTCATTGGCAGCACAGACCTATTCGGCATTACAAGTGATTGTGGTCGATGACGGTTCCACCGACCATTCTGCCGCTATTGCCCAATCTTTCTGCCACGCTGATAAACGGTTTATGCTTATTCAGCAGGATAATCAGGGACAGGGAAGCGCACGAAACATTGGTATGGAACATGCTACCGGCGAGTTCATCATGTTCGTGGATGCAGACGACACCTTAACTGTTAATTACATTGAAGAGCATGTCCAATCCATCGGAAATTCCACCATGACGCAGGCAGGTTATCAACGTGTTTTGGAAGACGGCACAGTCATTGAAACATGCCTACCCCGGCACAACTGCCAATTTACATCGCCCTGTATGCGTTTATATCGACGAGAATGGCTGTGCCAAAAAGGCATCACCTTTCCGCAAGGTATGATTTACGAGGATGTCATATTCTCCCTATATGTTTGGGCTGCCCGACCATCTATCGTTTTTGTACCGAGTGTCGGATATAAGTATTTACTCAATCCCCACTCCACCACATCAAAAAAAGACCCTATTGACCGGAAGAAACTCTATCGTGCCATCCGCAAGAGTCAAGCCCCATTGTGGCTCAAGATATATACCCGCCTTCGTCTATTCATCCATTTTATGAAATCATGAATACTATTTTAGCACTTCTTCATCAGGAAGTTATCCCTGCCATCGGTTGTACGGAACCTATTGCCGTTGCTTTATGCGTAGCACGAGCCAAGGAGAATTTGGGTCGTTTGCCGGAAGCCATCACTGTATCCCTCAGCAAGAATATCTACAAGAACGCCATGGCTGTCGGAATCCCCAATACAGGTATGACCGGACTGCCTATTGCTATTGCGTTAGGAGCCACTATCGGGAAGAGTGAACTGATGCTGGAAGTACTGCGAGACACCACCAAAGTGGCTGTGGAACAGGCCAAACAATATATGCAAGATGTTCCCGCCCAAATCATAGTAGATACAAATGCTCCCGATGTACTCTATATTCATGTTGAGGTGGAAGCCCACGGACAGAAGGCGCAAGCCACTATACAAGGCGACCACACCAATTTTGTGAATTGCGATGCACAACCTTCTCAAACACACCAATCTGTTCCCCTTACTCAAGAAACACCTGATGAGACATTATCCATGCGTATCGTGTATGATTTTGCGCAAACGGTGGCTCTTGAAGATGTGCAATTCCTTCTGGACGGTGCCAAGATGAACATAGCAGCCGCCAAGAAATCTTTTACAGGAAACTACGGACACGGTTTAGGACGTATTCTGCACACGAATCATATCTTTGATGACGCCTTATTTACCCGAATACTCAGTTATACATGCGGTGCTTGTGATGCCCGTATGTCCGGTGCCATGGTATCTGTTATGAGTAATTCAGGCAGTGGTAATCAAGGAATAAGTTGTTCCATTCCGGTTTATCTCTATGCCCAGTATCACCATTGTTCGAAGGAACAAACACTACGTGCTTTGACCCTCAGCAACCTGACCGTTATTTATATCAAGCAATCGTTGGGCCGTCTCTCGGCTTTATGCGGTTGCGTGGTGGCAGCCACCGGTTCAGCAGTTGGTCTAACCTACCTGATGGGCGGGCAATACGACGAAATAACATACGCCATCAAGAATATGATAGCCACTATCTCCGGCATGATTTGTGACGGAGCCAAACCCGGATGCGCGCTGAAAGTGACCAGTGGCGTTGCAACGGCTATTTTTGCGGCTCTATTGGCTATGAAACACAGTTATGCCGACGCAACCGAAGGCATTGTAGATGCAGATATAGACCAAACCATCCACAACCTGACACGCATTGGACATGATGGTATGACCCAGACGGACGACCTCATTTTGAACATCATGACCCATAAAAAGTAAGTATCCTGCAAAAAAAGTTGCCAAATATTTGCATATTTGGAAAAAAATTTGTACCTTTGCAGCCGTTTTTGGAGAAAATCTCTCCAATTTCCCTTTTTAGACACATTTTTTTATTATTGTATGCAATACGACATGAAGAAACTGGAGCGAATGACGCTCGAAGAGTTGAAAGAAACTGCCAAGACATTAGGTTTAAGAGTTAGAAACACCAAGAATCCCCAGTTGCTTATTTACGAGATTCTGGACGCACAAGCCGACCAGAAAGCCAAGGAAATTCAAGCAAAAGAAGAAGCGCGTACCGAACGCAAGCGCGAGCGTGTACGTGTCAAACAGCCGCAGCCCGCACAAAAAGTAAGTACGGACAACTTGAAGGCTGAAAAAGTAATTGCCACGGTGGGAAGCGAAAAGGAACAAGTGAAGGAGATGCAGGAACAACTGCGTCAAAACAATCACACACCCAATAAGACGGTCAAAAAAGTTCAGTCCGTCAAATTTGCTCCTGCTCCCGCACCTGCTGCAGAGCCTCAAGAGACGGTTGTTCAACCCGTTACTGCACAGGAACAACCCATTGCGCAAGAGCAGCCGACTACTCCCAAAAACGAGCAGCCGAAGAAGAAAAAGAAAAACAAAAAAGCCGCTTCCAAGGAGCAAGCTTCTGCACAACCCGACGTACAGCCGGAAGTTACAGAACAAGGGCAACCGAAACAAGAGCAACAACCCCAACAACCTCAGCAACAACCCGCACAACCCGAATACAAAATCATTAACGGTGGCGGTGTATTGGAGATGGAGAAAGATGGCTACGGATTCCTTCGTCAGCCCAAATACAGTTATGCCTCTTCTTCAGAAGACGTCTATGTTAATCAGCAAAAGATACGTCAATATGGTTTGCGCCCGGGTGATACCGTAGAATGTACGGTACGCGTTAGCGAGAAACCCAACGAGAAAGTGCATCCGTTGGATAAAGTTCTGACCGTCAACGGTATGGATCCCGAAGAAGCCAAGAAGCGTCCCGCTTTTGAATCGCTCACTCCCCTGTTCCCCGACCAGAAATTTACCCTTTGTAAGGGTACGCATGAAGACCCTCTGTCGGTACGAATCATTGACTTGTTTGCACCTATCGGCAAAGGTCAACGCGGACTGATTGTGGCGCAGCCTAAGACCGGTAAGACCGTGTTGCTCAAACAGATAGCAAACGCCATCTCGGATAATCACCCCGAAGTTTATATGATGGTGTTGCTTATTGACGAGCGCCCCGAAGAAGTAACCGATATGGCACGTAGCGTCAAAGCCGAAGTGGTGGCATCTACTTTTGATGAACCGGCAGAGAACCATGTCAAAGTCGCCAATATAGTGTACGAGAAAGCCCGTCGCTTGGTGGAGTGTGGAAAGGATGTAGTCATCCTCTTAGACTCTATCACTCGTTTGGCACGCGCCTACAACACGGTGGCTCCTGCCAGCGGCAAAGTGCTCTCCGGTGGTGTAGAAGCGCAAGCGCTGCACAAACCCAAACGTTTCTTTGGTGCAGCACGAAACATTGAATTCGGAGGTTCTCTCACCATCATCGCCACGGCATTAACCGAGACCGGCAGCAAGATGGATGATTTGATTTTTGAGGAGTTCAAAGGCACCGGTAATATGGAACTGCAACTCGACCGTAAACTCGCCAATAAGCGCGTCTTCCCGGCCGTTGACATCCCTGCATCCAGTACGCGTCGTGACGACCTGCTGTTGCCGGCAGAAGTACTCAGCCGGATGTGGCAGATACGTAAGCAGTTGAGTGATATGAACGGCGTAGAAGCCATGGAAAAACTCAAGAGTTATATGGAGCGCACCGAGGATAATGACCAGTTCTTGCTGGCAGTCAACGGCGCCAGATAAGCGCGGATGGAGAAGAAAATTCTCATATTGAACGGTCCCAACCTCAATTTATTAGGTAGGCGTGACCCTGCCCTCTATGGCTCACGTTCTATGGAGCAGATTGTGCTTGCCATCCAACGTGAGCACCCCGACCTGTGGTTGGAATATGTCCAATCTAATCAAGAAGGGGATCTTATTGACCGACTGCAACAAGCCGATTCCGATACCTACCTTGGTATAATCCTCAATGCCGGCGGATACACGCACACCAGCGTCAGCAACCGCGATGCCGGGGAGATATGTCAGGTACCTGTCATAGAAGTGCATTTAAGCGATATAACCCAACGAGAGTCCTTTCGCCAAAAGAGTTTGCTGACCGATGTGTGCAGTCAAACATTTATGG
>JAGHSG010000115.1 GCA_018066005.1 Bacteroidales bacterium
CTGAGGTCGCTTCATCCAGAATAAGAATAGGCGGATTTTTGAGAATAGCACGTGCTATGGATATACGCTGACGTTGTCCACCCGACAGACGTGAACCACGGTCGCCGATATTGGTCTGATAACCTTCCGGCGTAGCCATGATAAAATCATGCGCGTTAGCAATCTTAGCCGCAGCGATGACGGCTTCATCCCAAGTCTGTCCGTTAGGAGCAGGTTGAGAAGTATCTACGCCAAATGTTATGTTATTGAAGAACGTGTCGTTGAACAGAATGGCTTCCTGATTCACATTACCCATCAAGGAACGTAGGTCACGAACAGCCACATCACGCACGTCCATACCATCAATTTGGATAGCACCGCGTATGACGTCGTAGAAACGCGGGATAAGGTCTGCCATGGTTGTTTTACCCGACCCTGACTGACCGACAAGCGCTACAGTCTGCCCCTTATGAATAGTCAGATTGATATTTTTCAATACGGGGCGGTCCGACTGATAGTGGAAAGAGACGTTCTTATATTCTATCTTGTCGGTAAAATCACGCAGAGGCAATGGCAACTCTTTATCAACGATAGAGGATTGCGTGTTCAAGATTTTATCTATACGCTCCAGCGAAGCCGTACCTTTCCGAATGGCATAGGTGGCTTTGGTCAAATCCTTGGCCGGATTGATGATACTATAAAAGATGACCAAGTAATAAATGAACGTAGCAGCATCTATGGTTGAATTGGCAGATAGAATCAGTCCGCCACCGTACCACAAGAGCACGGCAATAAGAGCAGTACCCAAGAACTCGGACATCGGGTGAGCCAATTGGTATTTACGTTCCAGCGCAATAAAGGTGCGACGAGTCTTGTTATTGAGTTTATAAAAGCGGTCAATAAGTTTAGACTCGGCATTAAAAGCCTTGACGATACGCAGACCGCCCAACGTTTCTTCAATCTGAGTCAACAAGTCAGCCGTTTGCTCTTGTCCCTTAGTGGAACGCCGTTTCAAGCTACGCCCTACCCAACCGATAAACCAACCGGCAGTAGGAAGAAGAAATAATACAAACAGCGTCAAACGCCAGGAGAGGGTAAACAGTGTGATAAGGTATATAAGAATCATAATCGGATTCTTAAATATCATCTCCAACATCGCCATAATGGAGTTCTCCACTTCTGCCACGTCATTCGTCATTCGGGACATGATATCGCCTTTACGTTCCTGGGTGAAGTAACCGACCGGAAGCGACACAATCTTGTTGTATAATTGCTGACGCAGGTCGCGTAACACGCCTGTACGGATAGGAATCATGTGATACGAAGCAAAATAGGCGCACGCACATTTCAGTCCGGTAGCAACCACAAGGAAGGCACCTAAAATAAATAGCACGAACCCTGCTCCGCGAGCGTCAATCTGTCCTTCCAACCAATAAAAAACATTGTTTTTGGCGGCATCAAAGAACTCCTGAAAGCCCATGTCGGCCGTGATAGTAATGTATTCGGTATCCACCGTGGCTATTCCGAACAGAATCTGCAAAACGGGAATAATAGCCGCAAAGGAGAACAGCGAAAGAATCGTAGATAGAAGATTGAATAAGATATTCAATATCAAATGTCCCTTATAAGGGGGTACGAAACGATGAATGAGTTGAATAAATTCCATTTTATTGTTTGATGTGTAAATTTTCTTTTATGTATTGGTGCAAAGCACGACGCAGGTTATCTTCATCGGTTAAGGATATGGTTATCGGAAGCGCTTGTATTTTGGTTTGCAAGTTCTTCGGTAAATCGCACGTCATCAGTCGCATGTAGTCTTTTTCCGTGGTCAAGACCATTTCGACTTTCTCCGCCGCCTGGCTGATGGTTTGTATATCTTTGACCGAGAAGGCATGATGGTCGGGGAATGCCATAAGCGATACGGACGGACATGATTTGCGAACATGCTCCAACAGATATTCGGGATTAGCTATGCCGGTGACCAAAAGAATCGATTTGGCTTCCGGTACGGCAGGATAGATAATCTTGGAGAAATGCAGTTGTTGGAAAGACGGCAGATGTAATGTTGTATCCACGATACGCTGGTCGATAGGGCGCATCGTGTCGGGACATTTGGTAACAACCACCGCAGATGCCCGCAAACTCTCCTTCCGATTATCGCGCAGACGTCCCAACGGCAAGAAATAATCTTTCATATACAGGCGGTCGTATGCCGTAAGTAGAATATAATACCCACATTTGAGACGGCGATACTGAAAAGCATCGTCCAATATAACGACTTGTAGTCCTGAATAAAGGTTTTGCAAACGTTGAATACCTTCTATGCGGTCCTTGCACACAGCGACGGGGATGTTGGGGAATTTAGTATGAATCTGCATAGGCTCATCCCCTATCTCCATAGCAGTCGTGGTAGCATCCGCCAGCACAAAGCCACGGGTGCGACGTTTATAGCCGCGAGAGAGGACAGCCACTTTATAATCCTGTTGCAACATACGGATAAGGTATTCGACAAAAGGCGTTTTACCTGTACCGCCGACTGCCAAGTTACCAACACAAACGGTCGGCACGGAAACGGTGTGGGATTGCAAGACTTTGCCTTTGTATAGTGCATTACGGACCATAGAAGCCAGTCCATATATGCCTGCCACAGGAGCAGAAAGGATGTTATACCATTTCATACTATTAAGTGTTTTAGGGTTAACGTTTGTTTAGCGAATAACTTGTTCCGGCATAAGTGCCATCAAACAAGGTTTGGAGAAACGTTCTTTAAGACGAAGCATCAGTTTCTCTTCATCAGTCGTCCCTTCCAACGATTTGAGGGATTCTTCCAAGAAATCTTTCTTCTCCGGATAATAAGCCATCGTGTAATGCTCTATTCCTGCCAGAGCAGCCGCTTTGAGAATAGCATCATCCAATGAACCTAATGAGTCCACCAAACCTATTTGCAA
>JAGHSG010000054.1 GCA_018066005.1 Bacteroidales bacterium
GTACCGTTGAAGCACATGTGCTCCAAGAAGTGCGCCAAACCGTTTTGGTTATCCTCTTCGAGGATAGCACCCACGCGCTGGGCGATATGAAACTCGCAACGCTCTTTGGGCAGTTCATTGTGACGGATGTAGTAGGTCAGACCGTTGTCTAAATGACCTACGCGGACAGCAGAATCAAACGGCAGGGGTTGAATCTGCGGTTGTGCTGACAGTAGCATCGCTACCATCAATGCGGGTAGAATCAGAATTTTCTTCATTGTTATTTGTATTTTCGTTGTTGTTTTTATCGGTGTGGTCGGAACCACCGTTTGCGTTGTCGTTGTTGTTGTCGTTCGCTTCAATCAACTCGTCGTTGCGACTTTTCCACGGACGGGGACCCAAGATGCGTTCCACATCGTCCGAAGTGATGACTTCTTTATCTATCAATAACTGTGCCAAAGCGTTATGCCCTTCCTTGTTTTGGAGCAGAATATCTTTGGCGCGTTGCATCTGTTCGTTGATGAGTGCTTGCGTCTCTTTATCAATCGTCTCTGCCGTCTTGTCCGAATAGGGCTTTTGTATGCTGTATTCGCTGCGACCCGTAGAGTCGTAGAAGCAGATATCTTTAAGGTTATCGGACATTCCGTAGTAAGCCACCATGGCATACGCCTGTTTGGTGGCACGTTCCAGGTCGTTGAGGGCACCGGTAGAGGTCTGTTGCAGGAAGACCTGTTCGGCAGCACGGCCGCCTAAGAGCGAACACATCTCGTCCAACAGATGCTCTTTGTTGGTCAGTTGACGTTCTTCGGGCAGGTACCAGGCTGCCCCTAATGCCATACCACGCGGTACGATGGTCACTTTGACCAGCGGGTTACCCCAGCGCAACAGCCACGATATCGTAGCGTGTCCTGCTTCGTGGTAAGCGATGCTCTTTTTCTCCTCTTCGGTCATGATTTTGTTCTTGCGTTCCAGACCGCCTATGATACGGTCCACAGCGTCCATAAAGTCCTGACGACCCACTTTCTTGTGGTCATTACGGGCAGCAATAAGTGACGCTTCGTTGCAGACGTTAGCAATGTCGGCACCGGAGAAACCGGGTGTCTGTTTGCTAAGGAAATTGACATCTACCGTCTCGTCCAGTTTGAGGGGCTTGAGGTGAACCATGAATATCTCTTTACGTTCTTTCAGGTCAGGTAACTCAACATGTATCTGACGGTCAAAACGTCCGGCACGCAGCAGCGCGCTATCCAGTATCTCGGCGCGGTTGGTAGCCGCCAGGATAATAACGCCCGAATTGGTATCAAAACCGTCCATTTCGGTCAGTAATTGGTTCAGGGTGCTCTCGCGCTCGTCGTTTCCGCCGGTCATAACGTTCTTGCCGCGGGCACGACCGATGGCGTCTATCTCGTCGATGAAGATGATTGCGGGGGCTTTCTCCTTGGCTTGACGGAATAGGTCACGTACACGGCTGGCACCTACACCTACGAACATCTCTACGAAGTCCGAACCGGACATACTGAAGAAAGGAACGTCGGCTTCGCCTGCCACGGCTTTGGCGAGCAGGGTCTTACCCGTTCCCGGAGGGCCTACCAATAAGGCGCCCTTGGGTATCTTACCACCTAAGACGGTGTATTTCTTGGGGTTTTTAAGGAAAGCCACAATCTCCTGAATCTCTTCTTTGGCTCCTTCCAAACCGGCTACGTCCTTGAAGGTCACCTTGTCTTTCTTGTCTTTATCAAACAGTTGGGCTTTGGCTCTGCCGACACCGAATATACCTCCGGCAGCACCGGCGGCACCGCGTCCCATCCATACGAAGAAAAGGATAAGCAATACAAAGGGGGCTACATTAACCAGCAGCAGATACCAGATGTCGTGACTGTCTTTGTAGGAAACGTCAATAGCGGGCAGGTTGCGTATAGATCTACTGTTGTTGACGGTGTCTATCCACTTACTGAACTCTTCCACGGACGGCACTTTGGTACTCATCTTGCCCTTTACC
Organism: Bacteroidales bacterium; assembly: GCA_018066005.1. Taxonomy (GTDB): domain Bacteria; phylum Bacteroidota; class Bacteroidia; order Bacteroidales; family Paludibacteraceae; genus Colicola. The sequence goes on from JAGHSG010000054.1 coordinate 1,979, forward strand.
TGTTCGCCGGCGTCTTGTGTTCCAAAGACGGCTACATAACTCTTCGGATAAATAATCGCTTCGGCTTTGCGGTCATCGGAAACGGTTATCTTTTGAACCATGTCTTTGGAGACATAGGCGGTGAATTGGGTATAACTCAACTCTTTTTTGACACTTTTGTCTTTATCCGGTGCATATACAAAGAAATAGGCAAACGCTCCGAACAGGAGCAGGTAATACACCCATCGCCAATTATTCTTCTTCGGGGGTTGAGCATTGAATTGCTCTTGCTTCTTTTGCTTTTGTTTGTTCTCTTCCATAAATTTTAACTATTTCTCCCAGCCGTCAAACACTTCGGGACCATATACATTATCTTCGTCTGCGTCGTGCAGCGGTGCCCATAGTTGGGCAAAGAAGGGGTTACGTTTGGCTTCCTGGTCCCACGCCCACGGACGTGCGTTAGGCTCGTCTTTGTAGGGGTAGGGGAAGCAGTCCGGACACCAGTGTCCGCCCAACAAAATCAGGCGTGGCGTGGCGGTGAAGATATGTCCTTGGGCGCATTGCCATTGCAGGGGAGTGTCCCAGTCACCTTTGACCATCGATGTGCTGAGACACTTACCGCCACGGAAAGCGGCTGCTTTCTGCATATCTTCAAGGGTAAATTCGGACATCGGTTTCTTCTCGTCGTATCCGTGGTCCAACAGTACGGCTTCGTTGCTATTATGACTAAGGTCCATCTTATCCCACGGCTGGATAGCGTTGTACGCCTCTAGACTGCCGTAGTAAGCGCGAATACGCTGCTCTTTGTTGTGCTTAATCCACCACTGGGTGCCGTGTGTCTTGCTCATCGCCATCATATACATAGCCAGTTTGACGATGTGGGGAACAAGGTGGGAAGCATAGACTAACTTGCTGCGTACGGCAAATTTCAAACTGCCGGGCAGTGTGTCGCTCTTGGCCATCTGACGGAAATACTCTTTAACGGGTACATTGGCACGGAAGTGTAGGTAGTTCTCCAATACATCGCCGTCCAAGTACCACATACCGTGGAAATTGCGGGTGGTGAACCACTTGCTATTGAATATCTTTTCGGGTCTGGGGCAGCCGATAGCGTCTAACAGCAGACACTCGAACTCGTAGTTGCTTAAACGGTATTGTTCACCCGAACCGATATTGTAATAACGTTTCCAGAACTCCTCAGGAACATCATCTCGGCAGACGCGTTCCAACAGGCGTCCGCTATCTTCCACGGTAGCCCATTCCAACACGCCACGCACGGGAACGTGGAACATAATGGGGTCGTAGTTTTTGAGAATAGCGGGGTACAGAATACCCGACTGACGCAGACTGACCCAGTTCTTGATGGGTGAGTTGGTGATGATGCGTTCTGCCATCGCTTTTGTTATGCCGTAGTGGTCGTAAGCGCTGACGCAGATAGGGTCGCCCGTACGTCCCCAGTGCAGGGGTTCACGGCGGTCACCCATCTGGGCTACGCTACCTATATAAACCACTTTGGGTTGTTTGTCAATAGGTTGCGCCAACACGGCATCGCGTATGTTCTTGGCAGCCGTCAGGTTGGTCTTGCGGGTAGTAGTGGGACGGTAATCGGCTTGCGGCGACACCATGCCACCTACGTGCAGCACCATATCAGCGCCTGTTACGCCCAACAGCACATTTTCGTAGCGGGTCAAGTTGCCCCATACAACCTCTATCTTATCTGAGTAGGGTGCCAGTTTTCTTTTATTTTTCTCGCTCGGACGCGCTAATACGCGCACTTTATATCGCTCGGGATAGCGCAGCAGTTCTTGCATGCCTGCCCAGCCCATTGTACCGGTGGCACCGGTTAAAAAAACAGTTTTCATATCTTATTGTTTATTTTTTTTAGCGTGTCGTTGTGCGTTGAGATGTTTTTGTGTCTCAACGATTTTATCCAATTTATCGTGTACGAAATTCTTGGTGTCGTGCGTCATCTGCAGCCACCAGTGGGTCAGTATCTGTTCTTCCTCTTCTTCCATCTCCTGCACCACCTGTTTGGCATTGCCGTCCGAGATAACCAACAGTTTATCGCCTACTTGCAATTCGGTACTGCCGGTAGGAACAAAGAAGTTCTCTCCGCGTCGCGCCATAATAATTAAGGTGTGGGCGGGAACAGGAAGGTCTTTCAGTTGATTGCCGTTAGTCATCATCTTGGCGGTCACTTCGCTCTCGTGAGCGGACGCTTCAATCTCTTCCGGCAAGTCAATATCGAAATAAACCAGTTTTTTCTCTTTCTCCTGCGGCGTAGCCAGTTTCAGTTTGTTGGCAATAGCACTTAAACTCGTTCCTTGTACAATCAGACTGACGATGGTGCACAGGAAGACGACATTAAAGATGAGTCCGGACGATGGCACTCCGCTGGCTTCACACAGGATGGCGAAGATGATAGGTACGGCACCTTTCAAACCAACCCAACTAACCAGCACTTTGTCGCGTTGCGTATAGACATCACTCCACGGATATAAGCAGACAAAGACACTCAACGGACGACTGATAAAAATCATAATAATGGAGATGATGAGGCAGGGTAACCACACTTTGAGTAAGATGAGTTCGCTGGGTTTCACCATCAGACCTAACATAAGGAACATAACTAACTGACTGAGCCAAGTCAGACCGTCAAAGAACGATTTGGTTTGACGCTTCTTGGTGAAACGGCTGTTACCTATAATTAGTCCGCCTATATAAACGGCAAGGTAAGGATTACCTTGTAGGTAATACGTGGCGGCAAAGATAAAGATGCACGCCGTCAATACCATAATGGGGTAGAGGGACTCGTTGTTCAGTTTGGAACGTTTGAGCAGTTCGACCACCACTTTTCCGAAGGCAAAGCCCATAACACCGCCCATAACCAGTTGGATAAGGATATCCTGTACAATGCCTAACAGAGTCAGGTCTTTATTCCAAGTCATCACGATACCGATGAGCGTGGTCGTTAAGATATAAGCCATCGGGTCATTGGCACCGCTCTCCAATTCGAGCAACGGACGGATATTGTGTTTGAGTTTGATGCCGTTGGTGCGTAAGATAGAGAAGACACTGGCACTGTCGGTGGAAGACATAGTGGCTGCCATCAGCAGGGCAATCCATATACTGACGGTTTCAACGGTGCTGGACCATTTGAAAATAAAATAAATCAGTATGCCGGTCACGATGCAGGTTAATAGAACACCTATCGTGGCTAAGGTCACACCGGGACCTGCTACCAAACGTACATCGTTAATCTTGGTATCCATACCACCGGAGAAAAGGATGACGCATAACGCAATCGTTCCGATAGCTTGTGCCGGACCTATGCCGATAACGTATCCGATGACGTCTTTGTCGCCGAACCAGGTGAACACACCTTCGGGACCGAACAGCATACCTACGGCCAAGAAAAGCAATAAGGCAGGTACGCCGAATTTAAAACCGATTTTGTCGGTAATGATGCTGACGAAAAATAATAAGGATAGTATTAATAAAACGAACTCAACTTGCATTATTTTTTCCCTTTCCCTAACAATTGTTCATCAATTATTTTGACTATCTCTTCCTTGGGGTACAACCCTTTCAGCAGGATGGGCTTACCCGTCTTAGGTATATACAGCACTTGCGGAATACTGCTTATTTGGAACACGTACGCCAGTTCACGTTCTTTCTCGGTGTCGGCTTTGTAGAAAACAACTTTGCCTTTGTAGGTGTTGCTTAACTCGTCCATAATAGGAGCCAACCGTTTGCACGGACCGCACCACGTGGTGTAGAAATCAATGACGCAAGGTTTCTTACCGGTGTACTTCCATTCTTTCTCTACGGTGTAGTCAAAGATGTTTTTCTTGAACATCTCGGTTGTCATGTAGGTTACTTCGGCCATACCGGTCATCGCCATCATGACTGCTGCAAATAAAACTAAACTTTTTTTCATATCTTGTCGTATTATATTCAACGTTTTTATACGCACATATTATTAGCGCCCGCAAAGGTACAAAAAATATGCCATATTTGCAAATAATTTAATTACAAAATAGATTTTTAATCTATATTGGGCATTTATATTTGCGTATGTCAAAAAAAAATTGTAACTTTGCACGTCAAGAGGGGAGTAGTGCCCTTTGTTGCATGTCCTTTTTGTCGGTCATGGAAATAGAGAAACTTATATCACATAAATATCCGGGACGGGAAGTGCTCTATTTGGTGGATAAAGCACTGGGCGTTCAGTTGCCCGATATGTTGGCATTGACAGTCAGCGAAAGCATAAAAACACTGGCTACCGTGCAGACTATCTGGGACTGGTTGCTGGACCACCACGCTACACGGCGGACTTTATTGGTCTGCGTAGGCGGAGGTGTGATTACTGACCTTGGCGGTTTTGCTGCGGCTACTTATCGTCGCGGTATAGACTATATCAACGTACCTACTACGCTCCTGGCGATGGTAGATGCTGCCGTCGGGGGTAAGACGGGCTTTGACTACCGCGGGTTGAAAAATAGCATCGGTGTCATCCGTGAACCGTTGGAAACGATTATCCTTCCGGAGTGGCTGCAGACTTTGCCGGATAAAGATGTATTGAGTGGTTATGCCGAACTGATAAAGACCGCTTTGCTGGATAACAATGTGATGGATTTGACCGCTTTGCTGAAGGATGACTTGCGGAATTGGGAACCTTATATAACACAGGCGGTGGAAGTGAAGAAGCGTATCGTGGCGGAAGACCCGACGGAGCAGGGGGTGCGCAAGGTGCTGAACCTCGGCCACACCATAGGACACGCGTTAGAAGAATTATCAATTCATCATTCCCTCAATTCATCAATTCCTCACGGCTTTGCCGTGATGTACGGGTTAGTGGCAGAGTTGTATTTGAGCGTTGTGTTGTTAGGATTAGATAAACAAGTGTTGCAACAGATAACACACGTTATGATGGAGAACTACGGTCGCCCCGTATGTTCGTGCAAAGATTACGACCGTCTCATTGAACTGATGCACGATGACAAAAAAAATGAACAAGAGGGGCAAATCAATTTCACCTTGCTCCGTGCTGTAGGAGAACCTGTTATTAATCAAGTCGTAGAGGAGTCCCTCATACGCGAAGCATTAGAATATTTATTTACGTTATGAAACACACATTTTTAATACTCTTTCTATTGGTAGGGATGCTGTGCCAGGCAGGCATCACGACCTACACATTTACTTCTGCCGAATGGGGCAGTAAACAGGGAACGACCGTTATGGACGGCAAAACGGACGGCTGGGTGTGCAACAAAGCAGGTGTGCAATATGACAAACCGCAGTATCAAACCGGTGTCAAAGTAACCGCCAACTATTCGGGTGCCGGTGCAACTACGGTCAAGTCGTTTACTAACGTGCGCCGCTTGACGCTTAACTACGCCACAACGACCTCCGGCAAAGGTTCTTTCCGCATCCAGGTGGGGGACAACACACCGATAGATACCGCTGTGAGCATCTCGACCAAAAATATAGATATGGTGGTCGATTTACCCGCGGAGCAGACGGGTAAGATAACAGTTACCGTTACCTGTACCAAGAATAGTATCTGGCTGGCATCAGTGGCTATTCGCCATCAGGGGGGAGACAGCCCTGTCTTTACCGAAGCAACTTATCAATTGGTGACGGATGTGCATCAGTTGCAGGACTCCGACCAAATCATCTTTGGTGTGGCTGACGGTGCAACCGATAAAATAATGGGGTATTATGACGAGAATATCTCGCAGAATAATATACACGCCATACAGGGTGTCTATACCGACGGCAGAACGGTAGTCAAAGAGAATGACGATGCTGTTTATACGTTGTGGAAAACCGTAGGCGAGACGAATCAGGATACGGTATATATTTTCCAAGATGAGTTGCGCTACGAGCAGGCTTATTTGGTGGCAAGCGGCGGACGAACCAAGAATAAACTGACTATTTGGGACAATGTGGTATCTCCTTCGTACGGTAACTACGGTTTTTGGCGTATGACGATAGCCGATGACGGTGCAGCCGTGATAGCAAATGCGGGAACGAGTGAACGTAAGTATATGCAGTACAACGCTTCTAACATCAGTTACGGTTGCTATGCCGACCCCAACTCGCAAACCAAAGTGTGTCTCTTCCGCAAAGTGGAAGCCCCGGGAACGGACGAACCTGCCATAGCCGTACGAATGGTCAATTTCGGCACGATACGTTTAGCGGAAGGTGGAGTGTCAGGGCAGACGACTGTAGAAGTGAATGCCAATAAGTTGACCGAAGATATGACCTGCACGCTCAAACGGGGCGAGGTCTTTACACTCAATGCGTCTAAATTGGATAGAGACGGCGACCGCCTGACTATATCCTACCATATCACCGCTGCGGGCAAGTATGTGGATACGTTGGTTGTGACGAGTTCGGGTGTGACGGCACAAGTGGCAGTTATGATTAACGTGGTGGCAGAAAAAACAATTGCCCAAGCCGTGCAGAGTGGGGAATATGAGTTTGTCTATCTCAATCCGGTGGTAGTTACCAAGAAATATGACACCTATATATTTATACGCGACGAGACCGGTTCTATGCTTATCTACGATGCTGTCAATCCGCAGACCGGCAAACCTTATGGTCAGGGATTGGAGAATGGACATATGCTAAGTAATGTGCAGGGACATTTCCGCAATTACTTCGGCGTTCCCGAGATGACCCCTAATGCCGCGTGGACCGTAGCTGCACAGAAAACAACCTGCGACCCCGAAACGGTGACTGCTGTGGATAGCGCCGACGTGTGTCGTTATGTTCGCATGACCGATGTGGTGGTGGAAGACGGTTTGTGGCAAGGTGTTCCTGTGTTGGAGAAATTCCAAACAGGCAGTGTCATACAGGGCGTGCCTACCACGTTGGACGCTGTTGTTATGATAGACCATGACGTAACGCAACTATGGGTCGTTAAGCAGGAATACAATCCTACGGGACTGGATGACCAATTTATCCAATCCACCAACACTCATCATTCAAAATTCATCATTCATAATTCACTTCTCCTCCGTCATAACGGACATATATATAATGCTAACGGACAAATAATCAAATAATAATATTATGAAACGAATCTATGCTATCTTATCTGCACTGGTGATTAGTGCAACTCTGTGGGCAGCCTCTTATGTGCAACTTGTTTCCACCGACCAACTTGAAGCGGGAGATACTCTTGTTTGGGTCAATAAAGCCAAATTGAAAGGCAATACCACTATATCTTCCAATAGCAAATATATGCAGGTGACTGATGTACAGTTAGTTGGCGCTGATACGATTGTTTCAAGTGACCTCACCCCGATGGTGTTGGGGGGTAGCACGGGTGCGTGGACGTTTACCTACACCGACGGCAAAAAAATAGGCCGTGTAAACAATAGTACCAATTTTTCAACCACCGCCAATCTTACCTATACCATTTCTTTCACTGCCGACAGCAACGCAATCATTTGCAGCGCGAGTGCATCTACGTACCGTATTTTTTACAATATTTCTTCTCCTCGTTTTGCGTTCTATACCAGTTCGACCATGTCGAGTGTGCAATTGTTTAAAAAACTGCCGGAAGGACAAGGTGCTGATGTTAAAGTTTCGGATGTGCAACTTAACATTGATACGCTCTATCTGCGTGCAGGGGAACAGGATGTGCTGACGGCTACCGTCTTACCCGCTGATGCCAAAAATAAAGAGGTCGAGTGGGGTAGCCTGAACGAGGGTGTGGCTACGGTGAATAAAGGTGTCGTATCTGCTATCGCCCAAGGCGAGACCAAGGTGTGGGTACGGACCGTAGATGGCGGGTTTACCGATACGTGCTTTGTTAAGATATATGCGTCTATCGACCAACCCGACGTGACTTGGAACCAATTGCAGAGTTTGGATAGCCTCAAAGAAGGTACTCGAGTCTTCTTTGCTTCCGTCAAAGCCGGTAAGAATTATGTGATGGGTATCTACGACTACGCTACCGCCAAGAGCAATATACGGGGGGCTGCGGCTACGTTTAGCGACGACCGCCACCAAGTGACTGCCAGTCAGAGTTACGCCTATACCGTTCATATTGATAACGGCAAATATGTGTTCACAGACTTGGACGGCAGTTATCTCTGCGACTATAACCTGAAAAATCTCTCTGCCCAGGACAATCTGGACAACAAAGCCCGTTGGACCGGTGCCGTGACCAAAGACTTTGCATTCACTTTCACGAATGTTTACAATACGGGTTATGTTATTTATAACAACCACAATAGTGATATGTTCTGCTGCTATAATGCTTACGACCAGAGCAATATGTCCTATATCGCTATTTATTCGGACAACGCTCCCGAATGGAAGGAACCCGAACTGCATCCCGAATGGACTATTCTGTGCAACAAAGA
>JAGHSG010000088.1 GCA_018066005.1 Bacteroidales bacterium
TAATAATACGTTTAGAACAGTCGAAAAAAATTATCAAGAAATATAGCGTCTCAAAACGGCTTAAAATGGCTTGATTTTCGGACCCCGATTTTGTCAAATAAAAAAATTTACCTAACTTTGCATTAAAATTACGTGAAAAACTATCGTTTGTGATATGAAACACACAGGTTTATTTTTGACAAGTATTCTTTTTTTGAATAGTGCTCTGACTTGGGGGCAAGTCTATCCATTCGCCACAGATGCTCAACAACGCGGCTACTACAACCGCCCGTACGAGCGTTATGAAGCAGAGGAGAGTTGGTGCAATACCAATGGCACATTCTTGCAGCCCAGCGAAGATCAAAAGACGTTACAGTCCGAAGCCAGTCACCAACAGGCAGTCCAACTGATTAATCAAAACAGTTACATCAGTTGGACAGTCAACAAAGCCGGTGACGGTTTGACCATCCGTTTTTCCTTGCCTGACAATGCTGCCGGAACAGGAACAAAGGGTAATATAGCCATCTATGCCGGAAACGACCAAGTCGGTACGATGGAATTAAACAGTTATTGGGCATGGCAGTATTGCTCGGATACCTACCCCACCAATAATCCCCAAAACGGTCCCGTCATCCGTATGAAATACGACGAGATGCACCTGCGTCTCAATCGCGCGGTAAGACAAGGTGAGACGCTGAAAGTGGTTAAGACCGATAACAACAGCACTCCCTACACGATTGACTTCGTAGAGTTGGAACCTGTACCTGCTAAAGTGACTTTTGAGAGTTTGAGCGGCAATAAAGTGCAATTCACGGGTGGTAACGTGGGTGAGTTCATTATGAATAATCAAGGTAAAGTTATTTATATCCCCGAAGGACGCTGGGAGACCGAACGCCGTATTTATTTACGCGATGCCGACGGCACGCAAATCATTGGCGCAGGCATGTGGTACACCGAGATATACTATAATGCCAGCAGCGATGATGCCACTACATATAGTTTTCGCGGTATCGAGGCAGACAAGAGCAATCTCCGCGTAGAAGGTATTTATTTCAATACCGTCAATAACCAGCGTTATCGCAACGGCAATTCCAAATACCAAGTCGGCAAGGGCTTTATGGGTTCCTGGGGTAAGAACTCCGTTATACGCAACTGCTGGGTAGAGCACTTTGAATGCGGCGCGTGGCTATCCGACTACTCCGGTCGTGGCACAGATAATCTATTGATTGAGCACTGCCGTTTCCGCAACAATTATGCTGACGGTACCAACTGTTCACAGGGTATGACCAACGTAACTCTGCAATATTGCTCGTACCGCAATAACGGCGATGATGACATGGCAAGTTGGACCACCGCTACTATGTGCTCAGGCATCAAATACCAATATTGCACGGCAGAGAATAACTGGCGCGCCAGTTCGTTAGGATTCTTCGGTGGCAAGAACAACGAGGCACACCATATATATATCGCGGACGCGCTCGAGAGCGGCGCGCGCGTGAATGCAGACTTTGCGGGACTCGGATTTGACGGATATACCTACCTGCATGACATCACTATTGAACATTGCGGGTGCACATCAGGTGCCAAAGGCACCTACGGCGATTTCTGGGGAAGTATGCAAGGAGCCGTTAATGTGGGTGGTACCAATAACTATGATGTAAAAGGCGTCAAACTATCCAATATAGATGTTTACAATTCCCGCGGACATGGTTTCATGATACGAGGTGGAGGAAAGAAATTAGTGAACTTGAGACTGACCGATATCACCATCAATAATGCCAATAACGGTTTGTATTTCTCCAGTGCCAAGGGCAACGGAACATACTGCAACATCCAATACACAAATGTAACAAAAGAAATCAATTTTATCCCTTCCCAAATGACTTGGGTTGAGGATTGCGGTACGGACTTGGAAGAAGTGAACAATGCATCCGGCACCATGTCCAACAACCGTTTTTTTATAAACGGCAAACTGTTTATCCGCGTCCATGACGGTTTGTACGACGCTATGGGACGCAGATTTTAACACAACATTAACATAAGATAAACGAATAATTAAGCCAACAATACACTGATATGAAAAAGATTTTTTTGATGCTTGCCGTCATTATGACAGTCGTAGGCGCACAGGCGCTGAATTGGAACGAATTGAATAACCCCAAAGACAATAACGGATATTACATTGTCAAATGGGATTGTGCTAACAATCGTTTTGCTTCTTCCAACGATTTTGAAGCCGATGAGACCTTCACTTTTGCCGTGGATGTAACCAACACCCCTTGGGTAGATTGGCTGAATGGCGAAAACGGAGGCGGAATATGTACCAACTTTGCCCTCGGTGGCTCCGGTGCACAAGATATTGCGCGCGACGGCGACCGTCTGTATCATATCACAGGAAATATCTATGGCAAGACCATCAATATCGCTCAATTAGCCACGTCATGGAATACCCCCGGCAAGGGTTCACAAACGGCTATTCATAGCAACTTATTCGGTTTCAATCCCAATAAGGATGAGTGGTGGCAAAACCCCAGCGAGGATGTTACAGGCGGTAAGGACTGCTTCTTCAAGACGGCTGCCTATACAGGCACGCATAAATGTCCCGATTTCTATACCAACGACTATGACGGCAATATATACAATTGGATTAATCAAAAAGGTTATGCCGTTCCCTGTGCCGTAGCCAGTCCCTGTTATCAACAGCAAGGCGGTGGTGAAGAACAAGGCGGAGGAGAAGAGCAAGGTGGAGGAGAAGAACAAGGCGGCGGAGACGTACCCGTCATAGCCGGCAGCCAAGCATGGAATTTTGGAACGGATGTCCAACAACGTGGCTACTACGACCGCCCTTATCAACGTTATGAAGCCGAGAATGGATGTTGTGTATCCGACGGCACTTTCCTGACCGCAAGCGACGACCAAAAAACCATTCAATCCGAAGCCAGTCATCAGGTAGCCGTGCAACTGATTAAACAAAACAGTTACGTGGCATGGAAAATAGATAAAGCCGGTGACGGTCTAACCGTTCGTTTCTGTCTGCCCGACGACAATAACGGAAACGGTACAAAAGGCAAGATAGCCATCTATGCCAACACGGACAAAGTGGGCGAATTGGAGCTGAACAGTTGGTGGGCTTGGCAATACTGCTCCGGCACATACCCGGACAACAACCCCAACAACGGTCCCGTCAAGCGTATGAAATTCGACGAGATGCACCTGCGTCTGAGCCGTACCGTACAGAGCGGCGAAGTGCTCAAAGTTGTCAAGATAGATAATAACCAAACGCCCTATACGATTGACTTTGTGGAGTTGGAACCGACGGTCAAGACCAACAAACCCGCCAATGCCGTACAGTTTGACGGCGGTAACCTGCAACAGTTCATTAACAATCACCAGGGACAGGTCATCTATGTTCCCGAAGGAACGTATAATTTAGGTAGTTATATCGGCATTAACGGCAACGGTACGCAACTGATTGGCGCCGGTATGTGGTACACGACGTTGTATTTCAACCAATACGGCAATCGCGACAAACACCATATCTACACCAATAACAGCAACGTACGTATGGAAGGCTTCTATATCAATGCCAACAATAACCAACGTTATGTAAACAATGACTCCGGCAACGGCACCGGTAAAGGTTTTGAAGGCAGTTGGGGTAATAACTCCGTGATTAAGAACTGCTGGGTGGAGCACTTTGAGTGCGGTGCATGGATTGCCAACTACGGCGGCGGTGCCGGTAGCGGACTGAAAGTGGAACATTGCCGTTTCCGCAATAACTACGCCGACGGATTCAACTGCGCGCACGGCACGTCCAACGCCACCATCAGCCACTGCTCCTTCCGTAACAACGGTGATGACGACATGGCATCTTGGACCGATGGCAACACGTGCAACAACAATACGTTTGAATACTGTACGTGCGAAAATAACTGGCGTGCCAGTTCGTTAGGCTTCTTCGGCGGTGGCGGTCACGTAGGTCACCACTTGTACATCGTAGATGCCTTGGAGAGCGGTGTACGCGTCAATTCGGATTTCGGCGGAAATGGCTTTACCGGCAGCACGATACATTTCCACGACATAACCATCCAGCACTGTGGTTGCAAATACGGAGGAGCCGGCAAAAAAGGTACAGACGGCGATATTATTGGCGGTAATATGCAAGGTGCCTTCAGTATCGGCAACACACGTTTGTATAGTGTAAAAAACGTCAAAGTGGAAGATGTCGATATCATTGATTCCCGCGAGAACTCCCTGGTATTTGACGGCTATAACGGCAATCAGATTGAGAATGCCGAGATTATCAATGTACACCTGCTGAACGCTCCTTGCGGTGTCTATTTCGTCAATAATCCCCAAGGATGGAGTTCATATTGTAACCTTACCTTTGACAATATACGTACGTACTATGCCGGTAATAGGAAGATGTCCTGGACGGAGAACACCAACTGCACCAAGCACGATTATACCGATGACGAGCAGGTGCAAGCGCAACCGAGCAACGCAATGCTCCGCAACGCTTCTTCCTGAACGGTCGTCTGGTTATCCGCGTACACGGCGGCTTGTACGATATAATGGGCAATAAAGTAAATTAATTGTTACGTAGTTGAAATATCTTCTTCGACATATCATCTGTCTCCTGTTAGGTGCGGTCGTTGTACCCGCATGGGGCTTTACCAAAGAGGATTTGAGATTCTTGGACCAAGAGTTGGCACTCAAATCCCAATACGACTCGCTTAAGCAAGTTCGTATTACGATGTTGAAGAGTCAGCAGAAGGGTGTCAGTGATTATGACCGCTATCTGCAACTGTTTGAGGAATATAAGTCCTACTCCTACGATACGGCTTTCATATATGCTGACATGCTGTTGGATGAAGCGAAGCAGATAGGTGATGAACAGAAAATCTTTCAAGCCCAACTCAAACGCGCTTTTATCTACCTCAGTTCAGGACTATTCCACGAGTCTCTCTCCGTTTTTGCCAACCTGCATCCGCAGAATATGAACCAAGCCAACAAGATTGAGTACTATACCAATTACGCCCGATTGAGGTATGATATGGCGGACTTCGCACATGGAGACATCAGTTATAGTTACATTCAACACGGCAACAGATTGAGTGAACAGGCATTAGCCTTGATTCCGGTGACCGATACCGTGCTATATTGGTCCACATCCGCGCTGTATAGTCTCAAGATAGGCGATTACCGCCACGCTCTGGAGCGTTTCGGTAGAGCATTACAAGATTCAAAAATCACGGAACATGAGCGCGCCGTTGCCTTCTCCAGTATGGGGTATATATACCAATTGCTGAATATGAAAGATGAAGCGGACCATTATTGGATATTGGCAGCCGTAGCCGATGTACGCAGTTCAACCAAGGAGACCATAGCAATGGCAGCCGTGGCAGAACGATTCCACGAACGGGGAGACTTGGATCACGCATCCTCATACATACGCGCAGCAATGGATGATGCTGCGTTCTATAACGCACGCCATCGCCAACTGAGTGTGAGCCGTATCATGCCTATTATTGAAGAAGAGCAAGTAAAGGAATTAGAGGAGACTAATCGACGCATCAAGCTACAGCAAATCATGCTATACATCCTATTGGTAGCACTGATACTGACACTTGTTGTGCTGGCTAACCGTATTGCGGCAATCCATCGGGCTCATAAGACCATTAAAAAGATGAATACCGGCCTTATAGAGGCTAATCGTATTAAAGAAGAATATATTGGTGCATCTTACCGAAACATCTCCGATTTATTGAGCCGAATGGAAAAATATCAACGTTATGTGCGTCGTACAGCCCAAGAAGGTAAGATGGATGAATTGCAAATTATTCCTCATTATGTGGATGCACATATCTGCCGCAAAGAGTTTGACAAGCAATTTGACAGGTCTTTCCTGCGTATCTTCCCACATTTTATTGAGAATTTCAATGCGTTGCTTCGCGATGACGAACATATAGAAGTTAAGGAAGGTGAGTTATTGTCCACCGAATTGCGTATCTTTGCGCTTATCCGTTTAGGCATCAGTGACAATGAGCAGATTAGCAAAGTGCTGGATTATTCCATCAATACGATCTATACGTATAAGACCCGCGTGCGCAATCGTTCGGATCTGAATAATAATGAATTTCTGCGTGCCATTATGGCAATTCCAAGTTTTGAATAGTTTTCGTGTATAGAAAAATGCAAAAAAGCACTTTTTTTGCAAAAAAGCACGAAAAAATTTGGTCATGTCAAAAAAAAGCAGTACCTTTGCACCCGCTTTTGTAAAAGCATGGTCCATTAGCTCAACTGAATAGAGTACCACACTACGGATGTGGGGGTTGCAGGTTTGAATCCTGCATGGATCACAAAAGATTGAAAAAAGAAAAAGCATCTGAAAGTTTACTTTCAAGTGCTTTTTTTTTTGTGGTACGCAGAAATCCTGCAATCCCTGCAACCTTATGTATAGATGCGGCGGGGGCTCATGGCAGTGTTTTGTGTGCCGCCGCCATCTTTGGCACCGGAACCGCCAACTCCCAAATTTATGGTATCCAATACATCGCCTGAGTATAGGCGTACTACTTGCGTATTTGGTGAAATATAGTGTCTCATAATTACATACCAAGGATATTATACATCTTGTTATCTTTAATAATCACTAACTGTCCATCTTTGATGTACTTGGTGAATTGTGGAGTTGGTGAATCGGTGAATCGGTTCAAGTCGGTTGGTGTATGCGTTGCCTGACGGACGGACAGGCGGGCAGGGCAATTAGCCGGCATATCCTGCATATCGGGCACATAGAAATAGCCACGCATACCCTTCATGGAACTCGCATCACCTGCTTTCGACCATATCAATTGGTTATTGGCTTGCAGGAAGAGATATTTCATATCGCCGTCCGGTATGTGGTGCGGGTTGATGATACCGAGGTGCGCAACAGCACCTTGCGGGGAGAAGTTCTCACCGTCAGCAGAGGTCTTCTGAATAACACGATTATAGAACGTGGGGTTAATCATGCCTTGGGTGGGTTCAATAAGGTACGGTGTGCCTGCCTCAATCGTGGTGCAACTCTCAAAGGCTATTTCGAGGGTCTGTTTATCTTCACTCAATGTCCCGTTTGTAAATTTAGCCACTTTGGCTTCTGCGCCGAAGGTCTCCGTAACTTCTTGTTCGGTCAAATCAAACGGCAGACAGAACGTGTTGTACATCCCCGGAGTGAGTGAGCGGATGAGATATACATTCACGGGATTCCCGCTCGTTTGCCACTGAGTTAAGAGGTCGGCATTATCTACTTCTTCGTTCAAAGTAATGGTGACATTGTCTTGCACCAAGCGTATAAAACGCTCTTGGGAGGCCACTCCATCCGTATTAAATTGGAAAATTTCAGTCGCAGGAGTGGTGCTGGAAGTCTTAAAAAAGGCGTAGGAGATGCCGGTCACATCATTTTTTGTGCTTGACCAATAGTCTCCGTTGCCATAAATCTTATCCGATATCTCGCAAGGCAGGAACACGGCTCCGGCTTGCTGCATGGCTGCCCAATCTGTCTCCGTGAAAACATTATTGGAAAAGGTATTTCCAAGATTAAACACCTTACCCGTATAATCCTGATTTTCATACCACACATTATCACTAAAATGGTGGGTATATCCCCAATCATCGGGCAGGAGCACCAAACCGAGTTGCTTGATTTCTCCTCCGTCCTTAATGATGGTAGCCCATCCGCGGAGTTGGTCGGCGGTATGACCGTTGATTTCTCGCTTCGTAAGTACATATTCCCATTCGCCTACCTCAAGCAGCCGCTGTCCGTCAACGTAACTCTCTTTCCATACATCTCTGCCGAAGTTTTGGTCTGTAAAATAGACAGCATAAGGGACTTGAGTAGTTGTTCCCAATTCCATCCCCACTGTAAACGGGTGCGGGATGACGGTTGTTTCTGCGTGTACGGACGTACACAGCACAATGCACAATGCACCTAATAGATTGACGGTTGACAATGCACGATGCACGATGGATAAATTAAGCGTTCTCATTATTGTAACTCAGGGATAAAGGGTTCTTCTACTGTGCCTACTATATCGTCGTTGACAAAGGAGACAAACGGAGCGGTATAGATACGCGTGAGTTTGACCGAATAATAACGGAGAGTCAGTGCGCCTGCATCGTGCGGGTCGGCAATACGGATGACGTAACTGTAGGGCTCTTCGTCCCAAGGAGTAGCCACACCCACAATGGTCTGACCTGCTGCCACAGCAATCATATCGGTGGCATCGGCGTACGGGCGCAGCACTTCGGGCAGACGGATAATAGCCGTCATGGATTTATAACTCTCTGCATCTTCCGCCACTTTCCACTCCGGACGTGGTGTGTTGTCCGGAGTGAGAATAGTGCGGTCATCTTTCTTTTTGCAGCCGAAAAGCAGCGCAGCTGCGATTATTGTTAAAATGTACTTTTTCATATTATTTGGTGAATTGGTTATCTGTTACCTATTACCTATTACCTAACAAATGCCCCTTGGGCGTCATAGACATGACCGTTGCGGTGGATATAGAGGATATCGTTGTGGATAACTTTCTCCACTGAGCCACCGAAGCGGATGAGATACGGGTTATGTATCGTGCCGGTAGGCGTGAAGGAACCGTAGTTCAGGATGTTGGATGCCGGTTGTTCCTTACCTTTGTCGTCGGTGACGGTGAAGGTGAGTTCATTGCCGTCCGTAGCGTGAACGAGCATGAACCACATACCATCCACAGCTTGTGCTTCGCCTACCAGTTCATCGTGTGCGTAAGCACGCAAGATAGCGTCGTCAGGATACGTAGCGTCGTTGTCCTCCAAGGCTGCCACAATAGGCATGATGGTGGAGTAACTCCGTCCGTTAACTAACGGGGTGCCGCTCTCCATACGGTCTCTGCGCGGAGCGGAGGCAGGAGCAGGATAGAAATGTACGGTGACATCATCCTTTGCTTGGCGGTAGAGCATATAGCCCTCACCGGGAACAAGGCTTTCGAGCGAGCCCACCCACTGCTTGTTGTCAAAGACTGCAAACTGGTAGTAACCGGTGATGATATCGCCGTTCTTGGCAGCGTTGAAGTAGTCCGCCATGGCGTTATCCAAAGGCGTGTTGGCCTCGAACAGGCACGGCAGGTTGTTCCAACCGTGACGGAAAGTCAGTTCAGGCACCTTATCGGCAGCCAAGCCGCGTACCTCCACGACCATATCACGACTCACACGCAACATGTAGATATTGTTGTTATTGAGCGCAATGTCGTTGCTCCATTTATTTTGCGTATAAACAGAAGCCTCAGGTTCAATAGATGCTATCGGGCCAACAAGTGTATCTCTATATGCTCCTCTATATACCTTGATTAGGTCGGTAGATGAGAAGCCACCGGTAGTGATGAAGGAAGAGTTGATATTGTCCGGTTTCACGTAGAAGCTTATCCAGTTCCATCCCGTATAGACAGGTATATTCTGCACACGCAAATCCGCCACATGGAGTTGTACGGGTTTCTGTACGGAACCGTACACGGTATCCGGCACGAAGCGGATGACTTCGTTCTCCGGTTGAAGGATATAGGTCTTGCCGGTAGAAGCCTGCCACAGGCGCAGCGATATGTCTTTTCTCTTCATTTCGGCATTGCCATAAACCTTGAGATAGAGGTTGGCGGTGCTGCCGACCTTAGACGTGATTGTCTGCATACCTACGCATGTATTGCCGTAGAAAGCACCGACTACATCGCGCGTATCGATATCCACATACGTGCCATGCGCTTCATCCTGCAAGTGAACGGTACCGATAAGGTTCATATTCAGGTTGAGACTATTAGGTATCGACCAGTTGGGGAAGACAGCGTTGACGCGCACATTAATCAGCATCAGGTCGGTAAGATTATTCTCATCCGTAAGTGCAACAGGCACGACATAGTCGCCGGCATTAATGTCTGCGCTGATGGTGAAGGCGAGTACGCGTTCCTCCTGTGGTTGCAGCATGCCTATCGGTTCATCCACGGTGAGCCACTCGGGCAGACCGGAGATGATGAAGGATTTTGCTTCGCCGGAGTAATTGGTGATTGTGGTATAGACCACCGTATCCATCATGCCGGCACTCTTCTCTACCCACAGGTTCTGCTCTCTCCAGCGAATGATATTGCGGTCCAGATAGACCGTCCAAGCAATCGGATTGAGCAATCGGTTGCCTTGCAGGTCTTCTACATCGCGCAAGGAGAAGAATATGCTCCTATGGTTGACTTCGGCATCGGGCATTTTGAGGTTGATGACGAGGTCGTTGTCGCGCGCCGTCCACGAGAATTTCATCTTCTTGTATTCAGAATCGCGGATAAGCGGACAGACATCCGTGGTGGTATTTTTGTCACTCAATTCGGTGCGGACAACTTTATCGCCCGATTGTTTCCATTCACCGGTTTCCGGATTGAGAATATATTTTGCATTGAGCGGGCTGTAATGGGTCTCGTATATACTGCTGGCATTCTTGATGCGTTGGTCAAACGGCAGATAGCAGCGCAAGCCTAATTCCTGTCCGTTAGGCGAGCGTGAAGCAAATTCGCTGAGGTAAGCCTGCGGCATAGCAAACTCCCATATACTGAGTTCGTCAAAGAAGCCGCCACTGAAGTTCTTGCCGAGGAAGGTCCGGGACATCGCCCACGCCCCGAAGAACTGTCCGTCGGTCAGTGCTTTGAGTTGGTTGTCTATATAGAGGTGTGTATAGTTGAAGCTGCTACCCACCACTAATCCGAGTGTATGCCAAGCGCCGTCGTTATAGTTACCGTCGGCAACCAAGCTCTTATTTTCGGAAACCAATTTGATTTGACCGGCTTCCGTCATGAATATACCAACTTGCTTATTGGTAGCGTCCGTCTTAGCATCGACATCACCGAAGAGTAAGGCGTCACCGCTAAAGGGCTTAGACGTATTGCTTCTGAAGCAGAAGATTAGCGTGTAGTCGGCATCGGCTCCGTTATTGAACCACTGCTGATTCAATCTGACACCCTTCGAGTCGGGAACCTCCAATGCTCGTCCCTGAGGCATACTCCAATCTACGCGGACAAGTTCAGCATTCGCCCCGTGTGCATGGTCGTAGGCTATCTTGCCATAGCCCTCCGTCATCGGGTAGTAAGCCAATAGTCCGCTTTCGTAGCCGGTGAGACATATATCGGATGTCCCCGATATGTCACTTCTATTAAGCGCTTTGGACCAGATACGGGCTTCAGCCATACGACCATTAAGGATGTTCGTTCCTTTTATATCGGCACCCCATTTGAGCAGCGCACTGAAATTACTGATAGCGGGGGCTTCTTTTCCGCTCGGGCTATTACTCTTATTGCCGGTGTAGAAATAAATTTTCTTATTGTTCTTGTCATACGCCATGATTACCCGTATAAATGTCTGGTGCGGCATATCCTTCACCGGGTCAGAGAGCACTTGCGTTCCCCCTATGTTGGCATATAGGCAGCTGCGGCTTCCGTCCCAGCCGAACTCAATTTTATCCTTATCCGTACCGGTAGAGAAGTACGTTGCCGGTTCGTTGATATTCTCGTGGTAAGCAACAACATCAATCGTGAAGTCTGTTTCCGAGAGATTGCGTACCACTTTGGTTTGTGCGTATGAACCGGTCTTGGGAGAGAAAGCCAATGTAGGCACATCAAAGTAGCTGGCCTTGTTGGTGAATCCGATAACTTCAAAGTTGTTGGTCTCGTCCAAATAGTTGTAGGCAATGGGTTCGGAGAAGGGCACGGATATGTAGTCCTGCTGAGTAAGAACACCATTGGCGGGGGTTACTTTGCCGAACAGTTCAGGACGGCGTGTATCCTTGATACCGCTGACGGGTTCAGATGCCTTGGAGACATAGCCGGTGCCATAGCGGCAGTAGCTGACGGCACGGAGGTCGTAGCGCTGCTCCATCGGGTCGCGTTCGCCATAGAAATGGATATTGTCGATTCGTCCTGCTTCTTTGTTGAACATCTGCTTATTGCCGCTGGCTTTGTCGTAATACTTTTTATCCACAAAGTAGGAGCAGAGCGTTACCCAGTTGTTGTCGGACTGCGTAGATAGTTTGTATTGCAGTTCGATATGGTCAAAGTTCTCGTAGTCGGGGTCGAAGCCGTCAATAACTACGGGCAGGTAGTACCCCTGCTTGTCGTAGGGTGAGTTGGTGTTCATCACCCATTTATCGTCCGGTGTAGCGATACGCACGGGCGTAGAGGCAGGCAAGAAGTGGACGGAGAAGGGCTGCGTAGCGTAGTTGGATGTATCGCAGTCGGACATCAGACAGAGTTTGAGGTTGTCGTAGTCAAGGGCGAGGGCTCCTTGGCGAACCTCCATTTTCTTGTGAATAACCTGTCCGGGAGATAAGTAGAAGTTTCGTCCGGCGCCGGTGAGTGCCAATCCGTCGATAGAGGCTTTTGCTCCGTACGGGTTGCTACTATCCAGCAGTTTGAGGACAAAGTTGTGCGGACCGTTAGCAACGCCCGGGTCGGCTTGTGTCTCGTTCCATATCTGGACATCAAACACCGCCACACCATCGGCAGCCACACCGCTTATCTCGTGCTGATTTATATCCAAGTGTGCTTCGTCTAATTTGAGCGTGGCATTATCTAACACGACCGGAACTTTTTGGAACATCGTTTTGCGTTCACCTAACCACGGGCAGCGGGTGGCACCACCGAGCAACTGATAGCACAAATCGGAGTACGCATACTTGAGAGAGTCGATATCTTTGCGCGTAATATTATTGATGGCTTCCTGTCGCCATTTGTCATTTTTGGTCAAAGTTTTTGCAGCACCCATACCGAATACCGCTACATCGATATAGCCATATTCGTTTTGGGCAAGAGTGAAGCCGATGGTACGGGTCTTGCTCTGGTCGCGGGTTTTTACCCCTTGGCGAGAGTAGTCAATATGAGGATCGATATGTATTTCCCAACTAAAAAGATCATTCTGACAAGCTACTATTGAACCAGATTCATCAGACTCCCCTACTTGATTTCCATTTTTATCTACCGCAATAATGGTAAGAAGTGATTTTAAAATCGTTTGTGATTGCTTATCAAAACCTTTAAACGCGTTATTTTTAAGCCAACTTCTCGCCCAATCCAATGCTTTCGGTTCTTCCTTATCAGTTACATTATACTGGTAATCGGAATAGCCGGTTTCGGTAAAGGTATAGGATGTATTGGCAGATACGGAATAAATACCTTTGCATGGACCGGCATTGGTTCCCGACACCACCCTATTTTCTGCTTCTTGCAATATCGAAATCCATTTATTTATAGTATTTTTGTATCCCCGTACCTCGTCAATATAACTTTCCCCTTTCTTTGTTGGTTTGGGATAAATCCAAACGTAGCTGACACTGTCTTTGCCTTGTTTGGTATCCACCCAATAGAAGGATCGCTTCTCATCGTTCGCACGTTTCTGCAACCCTGTAGAATCTCCATATTGCAAGAGTGCTCCCATTTCAGAAATCAATTGCGGAATAAGCTGATTAACAATATGGTCTTGTGTATAAGCGAAATGAACGAGTTTGGAGGACATTTGCGGTGACACACTGCGCATAACTACGATGGCATTTCCGTTGTCTTGGGCAAGAACTTTCACCACTCCCGAATCAATAGCGGCCTTCATCTTGCTAAGGGCTTCGCTATTCACGGCTATACATTGTTCGACTTGTTGGGCATAGACATTGGTGGTGGTACCGATAAAGACTTTGGCATCTTCACCCATAACCGTATTGTCGCTACAGGTCTGATAACGGTCGGAGGTCGTATAGGTATAGGTATATTCTTGATTCCAATTCACCCCCTGATCATAGGAAACAATGGGATATGTACTACCATTTTGAGCGACAATGCCGGTTCCTTGATACATTCCTACCCCCTCCGGAGCATGAACCGTTCCAACAGAGGTATTTTTCTTTTTACCTGCTATGACATACACTCCCAGCCCCAAATCAAGCATGTTTGTTACCTTATATTTTGTGGTATAGGTGGCACCTTTTTCAATCCACGCATAGGAGTTGCTTCCTGGCGGGTCGCGCAGCACATCATCCACGGTAATAATACTTCCAGCCGCTTGCACAGCATCCGTTCCTATTTTCCGTTCCCCGACTACATAGCCAAATATCGGGTCGGCATGTACATCCTGTCCGTTGACAGCCACAGACACATCCAAATGCTTGAGGGCATCTTCCGTTTTCGTGCCATACGAAACATCGCTTACCGGTATGGTAATAGTTATTTGTCCGTTCTCGTCCAGATATTGTTTGCTGATGATGGGTGTGCCACTGACAAAGCCGTTGTAAACGGTGTATGGCATATTGGCAAGCGGCACGAAAGTCATCTTGCCGCCCGGCGTATTGTTGTAGTGGTACTCTTCACGGGCAGAAATGGCAAAAGTGTACTTGTATTTTGTATAAAAGACCGGATAACCGAAGGTATATTTGCCGGTCTTCGTGTCATAACCGGGTAAATTGGGAGTCCCGTTTTTTATTACCAATGTGGGAATATCTTTCTCGCCATAGAAATCGATGGGTTGCCCATCTTTCTTCTGCTGAACGCGGACGACGGCAGGACTATGGTAGATAACCGAATAGGTGTCGTTGTACTTAACTTCCAACTTGCCATGAGAAATAGTCTTGGAGTCCAGCGAATTGGTCAAGTCTTTGGTCTCGGATGTTCTGCCTGCGCTAAACAGCGTAGCATAGCCGTTGGCAGTTGCCTCCACGATGCGGTATTTGACAGGCGGCAGGTTTATCATATATTCGCCTGTCTTGCTGTCGGGATAAACAATGACGCGTTTCTCTTCATAGTGAACACGAGTCTGCTGTCCCGCTGTGGGATGCTGAATGGTTTCGTCTCGGGTTTTCTTCGTAAAGTCCTTGTCGTCATGAACAAAGTGGGCTATATTGTCTCCCTCCAGTTCGAAGACCAGTTTGAGACTATCGCCGAGGTTGTTGGTACTTAGTCCGAAGCCGAGCGGTTTCAATCCCTCAATCTCACCACCGGCAAGACGACCGATAAGGCGTACACGGGTGTTGTCCCATAGGATAATGCCGGGCTCATTGTCGTTTGCAGTAATGTCGACCGAATCATTAATGATTAGTTTACCATCGTTGAGGAAGGTGTGTTTGTCTTTCTTGACGGTGAAGGTGAAGCTCTGTTTGGCAGGTACAGACACCTCAAAATTACCCGTAGCGTTTGTGCGAACCGTATCGCCACTTGCCATAGCTACATGTCCATTAATCAGGAAATACGCGTCGCGTACGGGAATAGTGGTACCGGTATAGAGCACGCGTCCCGAATAGCGGAAGTAATCACCGGATACAAAATCGACATTGTGTGCGGTGCAAGCGTCCGAGGTAAGTGTTACGCGTGCTGCATCTCCGCCTTTGGCAGGAACGAAATTTTGCTTGGCATTAACACCAACGACGTACTGACTGCCGTTATTGATATCGTACGCTATGTTAGCAAGTTTATAGTATCCGTTGTCATTCGTTTGTACCGTAGCAATAAGTGTCTTACCGTCTTCTTTATACAAATTTACCTCTACATTCGCCACCTTGTCGCCGTTGGCATAGGTGAGATAGCCATCGATATATCCGAGCGGTGAACGCAGACCATTGGTTGTGTCCTTATCGGGCAGGGCATTGCCACCACAATCGGTAATAGCGTCCAAAATATAGTCGTATTTCTTACCGGGAGTAGCACTATAGTCGCTGTATTCATATTGGTCACCTTTCAGCGAATCCAAGAGTTGAGGTTTGGGGTCGTCTTCGCTCTTACGAGACAACAAGAAATACGACGGTTCACCATCTGCTTCCCAGAATAGATAGGTATATTCGGGGTGGTCTTCGTCGCCGCGGGTAGCATCCAACTTGGTTATTTGGACTGCGGAAGTGCGTACCTTGGAATGGAACCAAACTTCAGTATTGGTCGGTTTTTTGATGCGTGTGCCGTCGGTATTCAGCCGTACA
The DNA here is from genome assembly GCA_018066005.1 of Bacteroidales bacterium. GTDB lineage: Bacteria > Bacteroidota > Bacteroidia > Bacteroidales > Paludibacteraceae > Colicola. The sequence continues at coordinate 15,962 of JAGHSG010000088.1, forward strand.
ACGAGGTCAAATAGCCGACAAGTAATCGGCAGCGGTTTTTGGTAAGAGAAACTCCATTTAACGCAACTGCCGTGTACATCGTTGCTGAACGATTCCATGGTCAGTCGGTCCAGTACCATGTCGCTCGTTTCACCTGCCAAGACAATATCAACGGTAGTATTGGGGTCCCAAGAAATACTTTTCAGCATGGTGCTATCCGGCCATACGAACTCACCCACGATATCAATCATATCCGTGCTACAATCCCTAAAAGTAACATACGGTTTATTCGGATGCAGAGGGTCATAGAGGTCCATACCCATTTGTCGTATGCTACCTGTGTAAGCCGTGCTGACGGCAAACGGATTGCCATTCCATCCCCAGCAGGAGGAAGACTGACGGCGGATGCGGTAGTAAATACTGTCGCTATTGGGGTTATTGATGGCTTCGTCCGAATCGTCAATATATTGATAGGTATAGTAGGGTTTGTCGAGATACGTACTGTCGGTAATACGTGCAAAGAGCATCGTAGCTATATTGGTAGCATCACTAAAGTCGGCTTTGTAGGCACGCTCAATCTCAAAATAATCCATCGAATAGACATCATCGTCCATCGGGTGCTTAAACTGCCATGTCAGCACTTTGGCACCGGTATTGTAGCTAAATGAGCCGCCGGTGGGTGTCTTACCGGACTCCATCTGCTCGGTAACTTGGAAATTATAAATGCGGTGGAATGCCGGCACATCAATCGGTTTGGAGCGCACGGTAGCCGTCGTTTTATTCAAACGCTTGACAAAGGCGGTCATTATCAGATTGTGCTGAATAGAGTCGAAAGACGGAACCGGAATCATACCCATCGTGGCAGAGATAGAAATCTCTGTTTTATTGAAACTCGTATGATAACTAATCGGCTCCTCGGTCATAAAATACGGCACCTGTATCCAACCTGCAACCGATAAGTCGTTGGTATTGGAATACGGGATGGGCGTGGAG
>JAGHSG010000027.1 GCA_018066005.1 Bacteroidales bacterium
GTACCAAATTCAAGGGTACGGTAGAAACTGTCAATAAGGAGCGATTTGTCTTCCGCTTCCATCATTTGTTTAACTTGTGCCTTGGTTTCAGCATCGTAATCACCGTCCAACCATGTCTGGGCGGTAGCCATAATTTGTTTCAATTCTTCTGTCATAGTATTATTTTTTGTCAATCTATTATCGGATAAAAATGATATTTGCGATGCAAAGGTACAATTTTTTTTGGATATATGCAAAATTTTTTGTACTTTTGTAGCCTAAAATTAGATTATCATGGCAAATAAACCTATCTTCATGGAAAACTGGTGGATGGATGCCGTGTGTGCCGGTAAGGAATGGAAAGAGATTCTGCCCGACATGCCGTGCCTTCTGCGCAAACGTTGGTGGATGCATTATATCGTGATGCCCCAAGAGACTCAGATTGGTGGTATGTGGGTCAACCCCGACACGTGTACCGCGACACAAACTGCCGAACTCGCCCAACAAATTGACACTCAACTGAACGAGTTAAATCTGGACTATTACTACCAACAGTACCCCGTTGGCAGTCCGTTACCCGCTGCCATGAAAGAATTAGGGTACAAAGTGCGTCCACGAATCACCTATCGCTTGGACGATTTGAGTAATCTGGACAAGGTTATCGACGGTTTTTCCAAGAACAAGAAACGCCAACTGCAAAAAGCGTTGAGTCTGCATGCCGAGCGGGGTATGAGTGCCGAAGCTTTCTACCGTTTCCATACCGAGTGCATGGCACAGCGCAAGCGCAAAGTCAGTTACAGCCGGGAATTTCTCTTGGTATTGGACCGCAAGACCAAACGTTTAGGGCAGAGTGAAGTTATCTCGGTCTGCAACGCGGATGGCGAGATATATGCCGCTGTCTATTTGGTGTGGGACAAGGACTATATGTACTACCTGATTCCGTGTTTCAGCGAGGAACATAAAGACTCCGGAGCGGGAGCTTTGTTGGTATTGGAAGCCATCAAGATGGCACGCGAGAAAGGACTGAAATTTGACTTTGAAGGAAGCATGGTGCGCAGTATAGCCAACCATTATCGGCAGTTCGGCGCCAAAGCAACCACCTATTACAGCGTTAGCAAACTCTATAAATGGCCGTTTGCTATTGCACTGGCTATCAATTGGTTTAGAAATCTTCGCTTCGGAATATGAATATTCTCTTCCTTAGTGCATGGTACCCCACAGAGCGGGATAAGATGGCCGGCTTGTTTGTCCAAAAACATGCCGACGCCGTGCGTGCACAGGGGGCAGATGTACGGGTTGTCTATACCGAAGAAAAAGGTTGGCACTACTGGCGCGAGATGCTTCGCGGACTGCGGGCATTACGCAAGGAAGGTTGGCGTCCGGACGTGGTGCAAGTCAATGTGCTGGATAAAAACGGCTTGTTGGCATGGTGGATGTGGAAAAGGTATCGCATACCTTATATTATTGTAGAGCACTGGACGGGGTATCTACCACGTAATTTCTCATTCCGAGGCGGTTGGCATGGTTGGTTGATGCGGCGGATTGCCCAAGAAGCCAAGTGTATCCTGCCCGTCAGTCAAATGCTCGAAGATGCCATGAAGAACTGCGGCATACAAAACAACCGCTGGGAGCGCATACATAACGTGGTGGATGACTTCTTCTACCAATTACCGGTCAACCATCGACCGACTGTCGACCGACTGTCGACCGACTGTCGAGTAAAGGATGTGCGGCTGCTGCATGTCAGTTGCTTTGATGAAGAACATAAGAACACAAAGGGGTTGTTACGAGCCTACAAACAGGCCCTTGCTTCACGCCCTAATCTGCATCTGACGATGGTAGGTACGGGCGTAGATTGGCAGGCAAGCAAGGACTATGCTGCCCAAATAGGTCTTACCGATGAACAGGTGCGCTGGACCGGCGAACTGACTCCGAGAGAGGTGTGCCACGAGATGCAACAAGCGGATTGCTTTGTATTATTCTCCAATTACGAGACCTATGCCATCGTTTTAGTGGAAGCACTCATATCCGGACTACCTATTATAAGTAGCCGTGTCGGCATAGCCCCAGAAGTTGTGACGATTGACAAAGGAGTAGTGATTGACATAGGAGATGAACTTGCCCTAACCCAATCCATGATTGATTTTAAACCGAATAACTATAATAAAGACACCATTCGTCAAGATTGTGAGTCCTATCGTTTCGATGTTGTTAGCAAACAACTAATAAACCTATATGATAAAATCCGAAAAAGTAAATAATCTACTTTTAAGTTGGCTTCCCACTAATGTCCAAGAACAACTCGGGATGTTGAGACGCTATTCCATATTCGGAACACGCGGTACAGGTACGCACATCATTGCCCGAGTGGATGGTCAGTCTTTTCATGGTGGTTTATGTGACCGTTGGAAGGGGATTGTTTCGCTTTATGCCTTTTGCAAAGCCACAAGGCGTTCATTCCGTTTGCACTATACTTTCCCATTTAATTTAAGAGACTTTCAAGTTCCAAATCAATATGATTGGAATATAAACGACACCGATATTTGCCACAGTTGGCTGCATTGCAAAATGTTACGATTAGTAGGAGACAGCACACTTACGCGGATGTTGCATCTTCCTCAAGATCGGCAAATACATTGCTATGCCAATCGCGACTGGATACAGATTATCAATACTACTTATCATACACAGTATCAATGGGGAAAACTATTTCAAGAGTTATTTCGACCTTCCCCACTCCTAACTCAAGCCCTGACTTCATTTGAGCAATGGACTACTCATCCATACATGGCTGTAGCTTTTCGGATGCAAAATTTATTAGGTGATTATCCAGAATACCAATATCAACCGACATCGCCAGAACGGCAAGAAGCCATTATACAACGCTGTTTGGATTTTCTGCGACATTTACATAAAGAGCACACCGGAAATATATTGGTCACTTCTGATAGCCAACGCATGTGTGAATATGCTTCTCAATTGCCTTTTGTTTTCACCAACAATGCGCAAGCGGCTCATGTAGATACGGTAAAGGATGCACCACAAAATGAATATTTAAAGTCCTTTGTGGATTTCTACTTGTTAGCAGGAGCGACGAAAGTCTATTGTGCTGGAACGGAAGAAATGTATGCGTCTGACTTCCCCAAATATGCGGCTATGGTTCATGCCATTCCCTTTGAAAGAATAACCCTGTAACTCGTGCCAACTTTTCGCAACATATTGACATCTTTACGGAATAGCAAAGTATTGGAAAACTATTCCTACATGACAGCACTCCAAATAGCAAGTGCCTTGATTGGTTTGGCGTTGTATAATATTTATCACGGATACAAAAATAGTATCTTGTAAATACAAAGCAAAATCTTTACATCTATGAGTTCTATATTGAATATGTCATCCCCTCAAGTCAGCATAATCGTCCCCGTTTGGAATGCAGGAGCGTATTTGCGTCCCTGCTTGGAAAGCATTCTTAACCAAACTTTCCAAGACTTCGAATTGCTGCTGGTGTTAGACTGCCCGACTGACGGGAGCGATGTTATTGCGGAAGAATATGCACACAACGATCCACGCATCCGCATCTTAAAAAACACGCGGAATATGCACATTGGAAACAATCGAAATCGAGGTCTCAAGGAAGCACGTGGTAAATATATTCTTTTTGTGGATCACGATGACATTTGCGCGATGACTCTATTGGAAAAACTGATAACCCAAGCCGAGCAACAACAGGCAGATATTGTTCTTTCACCTGTCCTGACTACCAACCGATATGACCCTACTAATTCCATGTGCCTGCCAACATTGGGAAACACACGCATCTCTCGCACTTGGGCATTGCAAGAGGCACTTTCTGGGGGAGAAAATCCCAAAGGGACATTCATCACAGCCGTCTTGGGAGTTCTGTTCCGCAGAACGATAATAGGTGATAGCCGTTTTGTGGACACACGTGTACAATCAGCAGAAGATTTATATTTTCTCATTACCTGTTTGTATAAAAGTCAGTCCGTTGCTTTCGTTCATTCTTTCTTATACACCCATATCGAGCATACCAACAACGCAGGGAAAGACTGCCACTATCTCGGATTGGAAAGTCGTTTGCGCACGATGCAACAGATATATCAAGATATAACACAATGGGACGACTCCGATGAATGGTTACCCTATTTTTCAACCGGCTTAGTGAAGCAAATCAAGCATCTGCTTCCTCGTCGCAGACAATGGTTGAAAAGATTGAGAACAAGTACCCAAATTATGAATATCGAATGGATAAAAAAAGCCCTTCTTGAGACAAAAATAACTTTTTACGCAAAAATAATGCTATAATATTTGCTTATTTGGAAAAAAATAAGTAACTTTGCAGTCCAAATTAGTGGAATAATCTTAAAAATTACCAATATGCAACTCAAAAAGAATCCTAATGCCAGCTTGGAAGACAAGAAGTTTACGTACGTACTTCTTGGTTTCGTATTCGTGCTGAGCGTATGTTATGTCGCTTTAGAGTGGACAGAAAAGGAAGTTACCAAGTATGAGGTTGCTGACACCGAGTTCGCCTTCGAGGAGGAAATCGAGATTCAGCAAACATCCCAAGATGTTACCCCTCCACCTCCACCACCACCTGTTCAGGAAGTTGAAGTGCTGAACGTCGTAGAAGATGACGTAGAGACCGAAGAAATCAACATCAACACAGAGGATGACAAGAACACCGAAGTCGTTATCCAAGCCCCCGTAGAGATTAAGGAGGAGGAAGAGGAAGACAACGTCGTATTCGTCATCGTTGAGAACAAACCCGAATTCCCGGGTGGCGACGCAGCCATGATGAAATACTTGAGCGAGAACATCAAATATCCCGTTATTGCCCAAGAGAACGGTATTCAAGGTCGTGTTATCTGCCAGTTCGTGGTTAACAAAGACGGCTCTATCGTAGATATCAACGTCGTTCGTTCCGTTGACCCGTCTCTGGATAAAGAGGCCATCCGCGTCATCAAATCCATGCCTA
>JAGHSG010000122.1 GCA_018066005.1 Bacteroidales bacterium
ACAATGTACTATGTAATTTATCTGTACTAAAACGTATTTTTCCCCGTCCTTCAGCACGGACAATAAAAGTAGCCTGTCCGTGGAAGAGCGGCATGGTAGGTTGTTGCATCGGGTACAGACAAGTCGGGTCGCCATTAGCCGCACCCATAAAACGAACTTTCTTGGTGCTGACAGTCACCACATCGTCAGCATCGGGGCACAGGTTACCATCCTTATCCACGGCACTAACCGTTAAATAACGAAGTCCGTCTTCCGTCTGCTCCCCCTGATTAGCCCACTCCACACGCAAAGCGTAAGGCTCTCCCGCTGTATGAATGGTTTGTTCTGCCGCGGGCTGATTATTTTCATCGTATGCCACAACACGTATCTCGCCCGGCCGGTAAATAACATCTTGCCACATCAGGCGGTATCTGGGCAGCAATTCGGGACGCGGCGCACTACCCCAACTCGGGATTTCGAATGTTCCAACTTGCGGCATTGAACTTACGCCTTCAATCACGGCACCTTGGGCTACACACGCTGTTTCCTCTGCCGTAGCAAAACGCAAACGTCCCTGACTGACGCCATTGACAAATAACTCTGCCGAAGGATAAGAGGTATAGACATAGACGGGCGTTTGCTGTCCTTCTCTACCAGGGTGCGTCCAATGGGGAAGGATGTGCAAAGTCGGCTCCTGCTCATTCCACTGCGAGCGGTATAAATAATATCGGTCCTTCGGCAAGGACGCGAGGTCTATCATGCCGAAATATGAACTATGTGCAGGCCACGCATCCGTATCATACGGAGAAGGTTCACCTAAATAATCTATACCTGTCCAAACAAACTGACCAATCGTCCAATTATAGTCATCCTGCAACTGAAAATCCTGCTCGGGCAGTCCCGACCACGCACAGTATTCCACATCATAACCGCTGCTCTGCCGGTCTATATGAATAGCATCCGGCTGCAGAACGACAGGATAATGATAACTTCCTCTGGATGAGACTGTTGAAGCGGTCTCGCTGCCCAAAATCAATTTATTTGGCAAGCGTTTATGAGCTTCCACGTATCGGGACGTGCGATAGTTAAATCCGGGTATATCCATCACTTTGGCAAAGCCGTTGTAAATAACATCTTTGACTTGGTCCATACCACACGTAACGGGACGTGTCGGGTCTTCGCGATGACAAATATCTTGCAAATATTTCGCCGTTTCGTCTCCGCCTTTTTGCACTTGGTCCCAAACTTCGTTGCCGACACTCCACATGACCACAGCCGGTGAGTTACGGTAATGACGAATCATGTTCACAATATCCCGTTCTGCCCAATCCGCGAAGAAGGTGGAATAGTCATTTTTGCACTTGGCATATTTCCATACATCAAAAGACTCGACAACAAGCATCAGTCCCATTTCTTCGCACAATTCCACCAATTCAGGGGCAGGCATATTGTGGGTAGTACGTACGGCATCACACCCCATATCTTTGAGTAAGGTCAGTTGATGACGAAGCGCATCTTTATGCACCGCAGCACCTAACGGACCTAAATCATGATGCAGACATACACCTTTGAATTTACGCACATGACCATTCAATAAAAAGCCCTTATCCGGCTGATATTCAATGGTTCGTATTCCAATAGGTATTTGTTCGACGTCCACCTGTTGTTCACCATTCCAAACCGTCGTGCGCGCTATATATAAATAAGGTGTCTCCGGCGACCAAAGTTGCGGATTGGTTATTTCGGCTTGTCCTTGCGCGCCATGAATCGTAGCAACTACTTCGTTCCGGTACAAAAGGTCTGTCTGCACACGCGTCTGCTCCGTAGCATTTTTTACCGCCACATCAACAGAAACAACAGCAGAAGCAGAATCGGCAGATACCGTTGTAAAACAAGTACCCCACACAGGGATATGCGTTTTTGCCTTTCTTATCAAATGAACATAGCGGTATAAACCGGCTCCCGGATACCAACGACTTTGCTCGGGTAAGTTCTCCAAACGTACCGAAAGAGTATTTTCCGCTTGCAGATAAGGAGTAATATCCACATAAAAACTATTGTATCCGTACGGCCACTCGGTAACTTTTTGGTTGTTTACATACACCTCAGCACGCGACATGGCACCGTCAAAGAGCAGATAATACACACTATCTTCCGTGCCTTTATCGGAGTGTCCGGAAGCACCATCAACCGTCAATTGAGTCCTGTACCACGCAGCCCCCATCCATTTCAATCCTCCGCTACGCCCTGTTTTCCAAGTGGGATGTGTTTCGCCATTTTGTACGACAGTGACCTGTTGCAAGTCATTCTTGCGGTCAAAAGGCATCGTTATAGCCCAATCATGCGGAACTGTAACTTGTACCCATGCGGTCTGCTCGGGCAACTGATGGTCTTGACGTTCAAAAGCAAACTGCCACGAAGTCAGTAGGGTTAATATGGATACTAACAAACTCATTTCCATAAAGTTATCAAGGCGTCATTGGGCTGACCATCTTTGGTAAATGCCCCCATATTGTACGCTTCCCAACCATCTTGTTTGTATTCGGCAGGTTTCCAACCACCATAGACCTGCGGCTCCCAGTAAAAAATACCGGCAAAATAGTCCAACGAGTCCAAGCGCGTGCGGATATCCGTCATCACTTGTTTGGCACCCGGCACATTAGCGGACAAAGTACCTATCTCGCATAACATAACGGGGCAGCCAAATTCGCCATGCAGGAGTTTGATATTCTGCTCCGCCAATTCGTTCATCTCCGGCCAATATTTTTTAGACCAATCGTACATCATCGGATAATGGCTCAATCCGATCATGTCAAACTTACCGCCGTTCTGCTTCAGTTTGCGGAAGAACCAGTTATTGTTCTCGTAGGCATTGTCAATATGCACGATTACTTGTGCGTTGGGGAAGATACTCTTGACTGCATTATATCCCGTCAGGGTCATGCGTGCATAGTTTTTCCAGCCATTAGGGGTATCACCTTGCGATGTCCATAACTGTCCAATAGGCCATAACATACCATTGCGCGTCTCATTACCCACCTGCACCCATTCTGGCGTAACACCGGCTTGTTGAAGCATTTGCAGCACTTCGGTGGTGTGGGAAGAAATCGAGTCGCACAGTTGGTCTATGGTGCATGTTTTCCATGCTTCCGGCATATTCTGCTTACCGGGATCTGCAAAGTAATCCGAATAGTGAAAATCTATCATCACACGCAGTTTAAGGGCGGCAGCACGTTTGGCTTTAACCAATACATCCTGCTTGTTGCACCAACCTGTTTTGTGATTCACAAAGACCCGCAGACGCACGCTATTCATCCCATAATCGCGCATCAGGCGCATACCTTCCACGGCTTTGCCTTCGGCATTGTAAAAAAGCACATTATCCTGCTCCTGCTCGGTCAACCACGAGCAATCCGCTCCCTTGGCGTAACTGCCAACAGGTGCAGGAATGTAGGGATCCACATCAGCGGTTGTTGTCTTGCAAGCACATAAGGACACCAAAACCAATGTGATTAACAAAGTGTGTTTCATATTACACGAATTTATAAGATGTTTTTTCGTAATACACTTCTCCCGGACGCAAAATAGCATTGGGGAAGTTGGCGTGATTAGGACTGTCCGGGAAGTTCTGCGCTTCCAAGCAAATAGCATGCTGTACGTCATACTTAGCGCCACTCTTGCCCACATTCTGCTCAATCCAGTTGCCTGTATAGACTTGCAGTCCGGGCATCGTAGTCCACACTTCCATAGTGCGTCCGTCCGCTTCTACTACGGCTGCCAATTGTGCATCGTGCCTATCAATCTTATTAAGCACCCAGTTATTATCAATACCACGTCCGGGGGCAAAGAAGGGGTCATCTATCCGGTCGCCCACACGGACGGGCTGACGGAAGTCCATCGGGGTATTCTCCACCGACAGTATCTCGCCTGTCGGGCAGGCGGTATCATCAAAAGGCGTGTATTTGTCGGCAAAGACTTGCAAAATATGGTCTTTGACCGTACCACTACCTTCGCCTGCCAAATTAAAGTAAGCATGGTTGGTAAAGCCCACGACGGTAGGCCGGTCTGTTTTGGCTTCAAACTGAATGGATAAAGCATTATCTTTGGTGAGTGTGTAGGTGACATAAACGTCCAAATTACCCGGGTAGTTTTCCTCACCGTCGGCTGCACGATAGTGCAAACTGACACTGTAGCGTGTCTGTCCCACAATGTCCCAAACCTTCTGATTAAAACCACTTACTCCACCATGAAGCGAGTTGGTGCCGTTGTTGATGGGTAACTGATAGTTTTTGCCATCAATCGTAAAGCGACCATCTTTGATACGGTTAGCATAGCGACCGATGATGGCATTGAAATAGGTTTCTTTCTGTTGCCACTCGTCCATCGTATTAAAACCGAGGACAATATCTTTTTTCTCACCTTGCTTGTTAGGCACAATCAAGCGTAGTAATTTAGCGCCATAGTTACTAATCTCGGCTGTCAGTCCTTGACCGCCCTGCAAAGTAATTGTTCTAATCTGTTTCATCGTGCATTTTGCATTGTTAATCGTCCACTCTTTTTACGCCGTCGCCTATTTCCGCCACATAGAATTCAGCCGTCAAGCCTGTTTTGGCTTTGTATTCCTTACCGACCTGTTCGATAAAAGCGGGAATTGCTTCATCTTTAACCAGCGATACAGTGCAACCGCCAAAACCGCCACCGGTCATACGACTGCCTATTACACCGTCTATTTTCCAGGCGGCCTCTGCCATAGCGTCCAATTCGGGGCCTGTGACTTCATAATCATCACGCAGGGAGACGTGGCTTTGGTTCATAAGTTGACCAAAAGTGGCTATATCGCCTTTTTGCAGCGCCTCTACTGCATCGGTTGTACGTTTTACTTCGGAAATAAAGTGCCGTGCCTTGGGATTGGTATAATCTTTTTTAGCAAGTGCTTCACGGCTCTCTTTTACGCGGTCGTTATAAGTACCCGAATCCAGTTTGTGAGGCGAGTGTGTATTGGCAATCACCACTTTGATGCCGTCCAATTTGACAGGAACCAATTGGAATTCCAATGTTTGGCAGTTGAGGAAGATAGCATGGTCTTTCTTACCTTGTGCAGAAGCGAATTGGTCCATAATGCCACAATTCACACCGGCAAACTCATGTTCGCTGAGTTGTCCTATCTTAGCCAATTCCGTTCTGTCGTATCCGGCATTAAACACATCATTAAACGCGCAAGCGGTAGCCACTTCAATAGCAGCCGAACTGCTCAAACCGGCTCCTGCAGGAACATTTCCCCAGAAAAGCATGTCATATCCTTTTTTCAGTTCAAAACCGCGTTTGATGTATTGTGCGATACAGCCAAGAGGATAATTTGCCCAACAATTATTGGGCAGAGGAGTAGTGAGGGCATCTAAGTTAACCGTTACCAAACTGCCATCCATATTCAGACTTTGGAAGCGGAGTTGTTTATCGTCATTCTCTGCCAAAAGCAGGTATGTACCAAAACTTAACGCACACGGGAACACGTATCCTCCGTTATAGTCGGTATGTTCACCAATCAGATTGACGCGCCCGGGGGCAAAATACACGGCTTGTGCCTGTTTTCCATACGTTTTTTCAAACGCCTGTTTCAATTCCTTCGTTTCCATAATGATATTGATTTATTTGTTTCTGCAAAGGTACAACTTTTTTTGCACATTTGCAAATAAAAGTGCAAAAAAGTTTAGAGTTTAGTGCTGTTGCAATAAAATAAACAAAAACCATAAAAACCTCAGAAAGCCAATACGCAGCGTTGCTGCTAACGTGCTAAACACATTCATAAAGTCCTATTATGCAAGCATATAGTCCTTTCTGTATTTCTTTATCACAGTCCTACAGACTATTGGTTTTCTGACGATAAACAGAAAAAAATATTTCAAATAAAAAAAAAGAGGCCCGAAGACCTCTTTTTTTGTTATCTGCAGAATCTGCTATAGCAGAATTCCGTAGAATTATTCTAATGCTGTTGTTCTATTGCTAATTAGAAACCAAGCATGTTGATCAGTTTACCATTGTTGTTGATATACATGTGACCGTTAACCATTACGCGACGGATAGCGGGAGCAATAGTAACGTTCTCCAGAGCGGTAGGAACGACACCTAAACCAAGAACTACAGTCTCGTCGTCAACAACTTTCAGATATACATCAACGAATGTAGGAGCAATAACTTCTTCACCAAGAACAAGTTCTTCAGGAGCGAACCAATCTTTCTTGATAGGATTCTCATCACTACCAACGTTGAAACCAGAACCGGTCCAGTTAGCATCTGCTAATTTGAAGAGACCTTCCTCAACCTTTACCAAGTTCTCAGTCCATTCCCATCCGCTTCCCTCGTGCTTAAGTTGCCAGTTCTCATACTCGGTGTATTTGTACTCAACAGGAGCAGCGCAAGCTTTCCACACTTTGTCACTGTAATTGAAAGTCGTATCAGCAGTAGCACCTAAAATCAAGTCAGCATCATTCAGTTTGTCATCATAACCGGTTGAACCAAGACGAATCAAAAGAGCAGTTCCCTCAGGCATGTGCTTGAGGTCTAAATAGTAAAAGTCATTACCATCCTCATCTACATCTGCGGTCAGGAAGACACCAGCATCGCTCCAGTTATCAAACGAACCACGAACATTCACACTGTCAGCATAATCAAAGCCATCACCTTTTTGGTCAGCGCAGAACTCAGGCACATAGAAACGAACGGTATAGTCATGATAAACAGCCGTGCAAGGATTGGCACCATTCTTTAAACCTGTAATCTCATAGATATATGCACCTTTCTCAGGCCAAGTTAAATCAGATTCAGCAGGGTTTTGACCACCAACCGTAATAGTTGCTTCTTTACCACCTTTATGAACCCAAGTGTCAGGTGTACCGGATTGATAATCCCAACTACCTTTTCCTTCTGCATCCAATACTAACGGCTTACCTTGGACAGTTTCAGATTGATCATTGAATTCAAAAACAAACCAACCTGCGTATTGACCATCCAAAACTTCAGGCTTAATGGCATTTTCATCGTTTACATTACTCCACCCATTGACTGTACCTGCCCAAATAGCATAGGGCTCATTAACACAGGTAAGATTCATGTCATACCAGATTGCAACAACATAATTGTTTACGCAATCAAAATTTTCTTGCAAGTATTGCTCTGTAACGATAGTCGTAGGAGCACCCGCAAATAGTACAGTGCTTGCTATAGCAGCAACTGCAGTTAAGAACATTTTTTTCATGTTTTTAATCATTTAATTTAGTTAATATTATCATTTATGACGGAAACGTCCGTCTTTTATTACAATGGATAGCCATCACCACCTTGGCTTGCAAAAATATTAGATTTATCTTCCATCACTTGTTTTTTGAAGTTAGGATTAGCGTTCTTATCCTTGGTCGGAACCGGGAACCAATTAAGATAATCAGGAGTTCCAGCAGCAAATTTACCGCCATTGTTATCATAATTTTTACCACCACGACCTTCCCAGTAATATTGATTTTGGGCGGAATCAGCACAATAAAAACGATTAAAACGTATTAAATCCGTCCGGCGGCGACCTTCAAACCATAATTCACGACTCCACTCATCTAGGATATACG
>JAGHSG010000079.1 GCA_018066005.1 Bacteroidales bacterium
GTTTTGAACGGTCGGGAAAGAATATACATAACCATCCAATACGATAGCCACGGATTTACCTATATTATCTTTGGTAATACGTTGCCAAGCCTTAGCGCCTTCAGCGTTCATGGACATGCTGACGTTAGCAAAAGCGGACAGTTGACCGAAGTCAGCGCGAGCGTCTGTAATAACGTCACCTTCCAAGGATGCACGGCCGTCGCGTTGGGCTTTCAGGGCTACGAGTTGGTAGTAAGCACCGGCTTCGTCGATGGACTTAACGGTCCAGAAGAAACGAAGGTCGCGGGGCAACACCTGTTTAGCCGTTGTAGAAGCCAACATAGCGTTGACGCGAGCGGTATCGGTGTAATGAACGGTACCAACCACGGGACCGCGATAAGCCTGACCGGCTTGGTTGACGCTCGGGTTCATGATGGCGAACAAGGGGTGTTCTTTCTTGTATTTCTCCAACATAGCAGCATTGTCTGCGGCAACAGCGGTGGTATCTTCTGCCAAAGCCTCGATAAGGCTCTCGGTAGCGTCAGCCGTGTCTGCAGCCTCTACTTGTGCTTCTTCCATAGCGGGAGATACCTGTTCGGGCTCTTCAGCTGTGTTCTCAGCCACACCGGCAGCAGCCAGTTCGCTATCGATTTGTGCCAATTGGGGCAGGATCTCGCTCAGGTCGTAGGTCTCCCAGAACTCCAGGTTAGCACTACCTTGAAGGAGTTTACGCACGCGCTCGGGCTCTTTGATACCGGGCAACTCAATCAGGATACGACCTGCTTGGCTGAGTTTTTGAATATTAGGTTGAACAACACCGAAGCGGTCAATACGCGTACGCAGTACGTTAAATGAATTGTTGATGGCGCCATCCACTTCTTCGCGGATAACTTTCTCCACTTCGTCATTGGTAGAAGTCAGAGACACTTTGTCTTTCAACTCAAACGTGGAGAACACGCTTGCCAATTGGGCATCGGGGTCCAGTTGTTTGTAAGACTCGATGAACAGGGTGACGAAATCTTCGCCACTGGTTTTTTGTTTCTCTTGTGCAGCAGCAATAGCAGCATTGAAATTCTCGGAGGTATTGTAACCGCTGAGCGCACGAAGAATCTCCGGAACGGAGACTTCCATGGTAACGTTCATACCACCTTTCAAGTCCAGACCCAGGTTGATTTCCTTCTCACGGCATTCTTTCAGCGTATAGCCGAACCAAACTTTCTGAGAAGCGATGGAATCCAGATAGAAAAACTCTTTAGCTGCATCACCGGCAGCATACTCTTTGGCCTGTTTGTCGTAGTGAGAAACAACCAAAGAGAAACTCAAATAAAAGGCGCAGATAAGTGCCAAGCACACCGCCAAAATTCGAACTAATCCTTTGTTTTGCATAGTTGTTTGTTAATTATATTTTTGTTTTTATTCGCAAAAAAGCGTGCAAAGGTACAAAAAAAAAATGATATATGCAAATATTTTTAATATTTTCTTTGAAAATATATAAAAAAGGTGGTTCAGCATAGCCGAACCACCCGAGTTGCGGAGGATGGGATCGAACCACCGACCTTCAGGTTATGAGCCTGACGAGCTACCACTGCTCTACTCCGCGATATACACCATTTTTTCAAACGGGATTGCAAAGGTACAACTTTTTTTTGACATGACCAAATTTTAGAGCAAAAAAATGCATTTTTAGTATAAAAGCAGTGGCTTTTCCATTATCATCGCTACAATAATTCGGTCATATACAGAGGAATATACACGATGCCGTTTTCTATTTTCAGTGTGCCACTATGAATGACATAGGGAGTAGCGACATACTCCTTGAACTTTTGGATGAACTTGGTAATGGATTTCAATGTGTAACGTTGTGTCGATTTGACTTCTATTGGGCAAATATTGTGCCTATTGGTTAAGTCCGGTTTCCTGACAAGAAAATCTATTTCCATACGTTCTCTTTCATTTGATACGTCTGAATGTGCATAATAATATAGTTTCTTTCCCGTAGAACGCAACATTTGGGCTACAAGGTTTTCGACTAACATACCCTTGTTTAGTTCCAATTTACCCAAAATTATTTTGCGGTATAAATCATTCATATTGCGCTTGTCCTCGTCGAAACCGTGGGACAGCAGCAAACCGGTGTCGTTGACATATAATTTGAATCGCGAATAGTCGGCATTCATTTTTAATCCGATATTCGGTTCTGTTGAAAGAATGCACGGATTGACCACAGATGCCTCTTTCAACCAAAACAAAGCATTTTCATAATCTCTGGTACGTGCTCCCTTTTGTATGGAACCTATTCGGAAGCGTTTTTCTTTTCGCTGAAGTTCACCGGGTATGGTGTCCCAAATGCGGACAACTTTTTCCGCTTGCGAATCGGCATAATGATAGATATCCTGACGATACAAATCCAACGTGCGGCGTTTTACCTTATCCACTTGGTCAA
This sequence comes from Bacteroidales bacterium, assembly GCA_018066005.1. Lineage (GTDB taxonomy): Bacteria > Bacteroidota > Bacteroidia > Bacteroidales > Paludibacteraceae > Colicola. The sequence continues at coordinate 2,423 of JAGHSG010000079.1, forward strand.
AATCTTGCGTATCCAAGTACATCTGAACGGCTTGGGGCATACCCCCGACTACCATATATAGCCGCAGATAATCCATCATTTTCCTATGTAAGGCATCAACCAGAGGTGTCTGTTTAGCGAAACATTCCCGCACATAATCCATTATTTCGTTTTCTCCGAGTGCCCATAAAAATTCCTCAAAATCCATAGGGTACATTTCCAAACGATGTTCTTCACTTGGAATGAGGATATTCTTGGTGTTTTTTTTGATGCTAACCAACGAACCTGTTTCTATGTAATCGTATGTATGTTTTGCCACTAACTCCTTCACTGCTTCACGGGCTCGTGGATACTGCTGTACTTCATCAAAAATAATCAGCGATTCGCGAGGATAGAGTTTTACGCCGGTTTGCAGGGACAACAAACGGAACAATGTATCTTGATCCGTCAGATAATGGGCAAATATATCTCTAACTTCTGCTGAGATTTTACTAAAATCAATCAGCATATATGATTTATATTCATTTTTCCCAAATTGTTCCACAATATAACTCTTTCCTATACGACGTGCGCCTTCTATCATTAATGCCTCGGTTGTGGAACGATTGTTTTTCCAATCAAGTAACTCGCTGTAAATCTTACGTTTCATAGTATATAAACACACCAAATTGCAATTAAATTTTCAATAAACATACACCAAATTGAGATTATTATTTGGCTAAAATCGCACCAAATCGCACGAATTTCGCTGCAAAAGTATCACTTTTTTTTGATATGACCAAATTTTAGAACAAAAAAATGCATTTTTAGTATAAAAGCAGTGGCTTTTTCTACTATCATCGCTACAATAATTCAGTCATATATAGAGGAATATAAAAAAACTACCAAAAAGGGTCTGTCCCTAATTGGTAGTTTTTGCTGTTCGTTCTATTCGCCATCGGCGTGCTTCTCTACGTGCTTGGAGCCAATCGTAAAGATGGCTTTCAGCACTTCCAATAGGGCTTGGAATAAGCCCTGCTTCTGTTCTTTGTTCATGGCTTTTTTGATTTTTGGTTAAACTTATATTTATAGTCGATGCCCATTATAGCGCCGACAAATGTAAGCGTCTCGCCATAAGCGACGAGAACGGAGGTGTGTATTTCTCCTTCGGGGTCGATATATAGGCAAAGGATAATGACCACAATTCCTGCGGTACACATCATAACGGCTAATATAAACTGTACGTGTTCCTTCATATTGGTTAATCGGTTAATTGTTTTTATCACAATTGGCTGCATTTGTGTGTTTCGTCCTAATAGGCATGCCGCTTCCGCTACTTGCCGGTAGGGCTCTCCACACGTATGCAGCCAACACGAAGATACGAAGTTCACAAAGCATATTTTTCGTGTTCTTTGTTTCCTTGTGGGTTGTGTGTAGTAGTTGTGTCCGACCCGACGACGTGTCGTCTTTTGTCGGCAACAACTACCGCACAACCTTGTGATTCAAAAGGATTAGCGTCAGCGCTTAGCCTTCGGCCTGTGCAGCCTCGTACTCGGCTTTGCAGACATTCCACAAGTACGCATTGAACGTCTTGTATTCGGTCTGCGCCTTGAAGCCGGCTTGGTCGGTTTGACGCTTGTTGATGTTGTTGCGGTGTTGCGCGCACAACGCGGAGATAGCTGCAAAGGCAGCGCGGTTCTGTACCTCCAGAGCGGTAACAGGCGTGGTGCGTTTACCGTA
>JAGHSG010000006.1 GCA_018066005.1 Bacteroidales bacterium
TTGTGAGCAATATGGTTTGGATCCTTATATGACATGTGAAGAGACCCAACGTATCTGCTTTGAGAACGCCAAATGGGCTTATGTCGTAGGTTCAGCCATCGCCCTAAAAAAAGGTTGCAAGAACGCTACCGACGCTGCCGAAGCTATCGGTATCGGTTTGCAGGCTTTCTGCATCCCCGGCTCTGTAGCCGACGACCGTAAGGTTGGTATAGGTCACGGTAACTTGGCAGCCCGTCTGCTCCGTGAAGAGACCGAGTGCTTTGCTTTCTTGGCAGGTCACGAGTCTTTTGCTGCTGCCGAAGGTGCTATCAAGATTGCCGAAATGGCCAATAAAGTTCGTCAGAAACCCCTCCGTATCATTCTGAACGGTCTGGGTAAGGACGCCGCTATGATTATCAGCCGTATCAACGGTTTCACGTATGTACAAACCGAGTTTGACTATTTCACCGGTGAACTGAAAGAAGTTCGTCGCAAAGCATATAGCAACGGTCCTCGCGCCAAGGTTAACTGCTATGGTGCAGACGACGTACGCGAAGGTGTGGCTGTTTTGTGGCATGAGAACGTAGATGTATCCATCACGGGTAACTCTACCAACCCCACTCGCTTCCAGCACCCCGTTGCCGGTACGTATAAGAAAGAGCGTATCTTGGCCGGCAAACCTTATTTCAGCGTAGCTTCCGGTGGAGGTACAGGTCGTACTTTGCACCCCGATAATATGGCTGCCGGACCCGCTTCGTACGGAATGACCGACACGATGGGCCGTATGCACAGCGATGCTCAGTTCGCAGGTTCGTCTTCTGTTCCTGCACACGTTGAGATGATGGGCTTCCTCGGCATCGGCAACAACCCGATGGTAGGTTGCACAGTCGCTTGTGCCGTTAATGTAGCCCTTGCTTTGAATAAGTAAGCATACACGCGACCCGGTCGCTATAAACCAACCAAAACGCCGCACCCGGATGGGTACGGCGTTTTGCTGTTTTGGAGGGTAATCATAATACCCGCTTGGCACCTATGAAGCGGGAGCGGTAATACGGTTCGTCCGAACGGCTGATACATACGCCCGACGAGCAGGAGGCGTGAATGAACGAGAACGTTGTGCCGGAAGCCTCGGTAACGATACCGACATGCCCCACAGCCGAGTTCTTTTTCTTGCCGGCATAAAAAACCAAATCTCCAGGCTGCAAGGTATCCGAACAGGACACCGCCACACCTTTTGTATATTGCTCGCGCGAGGAATGAGGCATGTCTTTGCCAAAATGTGCCAAGACATAGCGCACAAAACCGGAACAGTCAAACGCCCCCTTCTGCCCCTCTGAAGCGTAATGATAAGGTGCTCCCACATAACGCAAGGCAAAAGCCAAGACCGAATCAGGGGTTAAGGACACCGTATCCGGCAGCAACACCGAATCTGCCGAAACTGCCGAATCCGCCAACACGACAGAATCCGCCGGTACATCCGTGTCCGCATACACGCATACAGACAGCCACACCAGAGAGAACAATATAGCACGCTTCATAATTACCGAATTTGCTGCAAAAGTACAAAAAAATTTGCAAATATGCAAAAAAAAGTGTACCTTTGCAACTGCAAAGGTTAATTGAATTGCGCATGGAAATGAAAAAACTATTCTTCATATTGGTTGGCGTATTATGCGGCGTGTACTCTTTTGCCTTTCCCGTCACCGTGGAGGGGATGCGATACATGTTGAATAGCAGCAAGAAAACAGCCGTATTCGTGGAATGCACCGATAAAGAGATTACCGAATTTATCGTGCCTGCCACGTTGCGTAGCGACCGCACGAAATACAAAGTGGAGACAATCGGCAGGGCTGCCTTTGCAGAATGTACCCGACTGACCGACGTCATGTTGCCGAAGGGAATTAAAGTGATTGAGAGCAGCGCCTTTGAAGAATGTACCGCCCTGCAACACATCATCCTGCCCGCCACATTGGAAAAGATTGGCGATAATGCTTTTTGGGACTGCGAGCAACTGACCGCAATAACCTTGCCGGACAAGTTGGAAGAGATAGGCGAAGGGGCATTCAGCCAATGCGGGTTGACCGAGATAGTCATTCCGAAAAGCGTCAAGAAAATAGGTTCGGCTTTGTTCTATGGCTGCAACCAACTCAGTTCCATCCGGGTGGCAGAGAAGAACAAACACTTTGACAGCCGGGACAACTGCAACGCCGTCATAGATACCAGAAGCAAGATGCTTATGGGCGGATGTCAGACCAGCACTTTTCCGCAGGGCATAACGGCTATCGCAGCCAACGCCTTTGAGGAGTGTTGGAACTTGCGCACAGTCGTCTTGCCCAACTCGGTCAGGCAGATAGGCGACAAGGCTTTTATGGGCTGCTTCCGTTTGAGCACGTTGGAATTGAACGAAGGACTGACCCGCATAGGGGCATCGGCTTTTGAACAATGTAACGCTCTTAAACAAGTGACTCTGCCGAGTACACTTACCGAGATAGGCGACCGTGCTTTCCGCAACTGCAACCAGTTGCAACAGCCCGACATACCTGCCAAGGTACGCAAAATGGGCGAACGCGTGTTCGAAGTGATTGATGAGTCAGAAGTAGTGTACGAGGAAGAGGAGGACGATGATAATTAGGACACCCTCTAAAAGAAAGTCCCCTTATTCTCCATTCTCAATTCTCCATTCTCATTTCTCAATTCTCCATTGGAACGGCAAGTAGAGTATAGAGTCGGCCATTCTGTTGAATAACAAGGTGACCATTGATTAGGAATTTCGTACACGATGCCTTGGGCGTTGTGTTTTGTACAGGATTAATACTTGTAGGCGTATAGTTCAGTTTGGTATCCAGCCACTGAATGCGGTCTTGGATATACTGCTTCAAGACTGCCACTTCACCGGCATACGAACCGGCGACTTGTGGATTCATGTGTACATACTTGTTTAGAATAGGCCAGCGCGTGAAGTTCAGTTTTTGCGAAGCGTCCATCATATTGGCCAAACTGTCCACAAAGTCCAGCATAGCCGTCTCGTCCAGTCCGTTTTGCCGTGCTTGTGCCCATATATCGTGTAGTTCAGCAGCTGTATTAGGGTCGTTGAGGATGATTTGGTTGACGAAGTTCTTCATATCACCGGCATGACTACCACTAAGGTAGATATAGTTCGTCTTTTCCTGAATGGGATAGGTTCGGTTATCGTTATTAAAGGCGATGTCGAAGTCCCAAACAGGTCCGGTATAGATGGTTTTGTCCCCGCGATGTTTATACTGATAGACAGACCAGTACGTATCTGTATTGCCGGAGAACTCGCCCACTAAGAAATGTTTAAGGAACGTATTGGGGTCGAGTATGGATCGCCAGCCCTTGTCTGGGTCGGCAAACTGCGTTCCATAAACGGCATCTTCCATTTGGTTGAAGTAATTAACGAGGTAGTTACGCTGTTCCTTCACTATCTCGTCCTCATCGGGTGATTTGATAGTGACGGGGTTATTGTGTTTAGACTTGAACCAACTGACTTCTTCGTTGGCGTACGCGTCTATTTCCCAAAAATAACCACCGGTTAGGTTATCACCGGATATGTCAGTCGGTTCCATTTCGGTTATATGGACTCTACCCTTACCCACTTCGACTTGGTCGCATAGTTGGTAGCACCCTTTGTATTCGCCATTCATGAAGACATCTACAGGCGTAGCGAAAGGAGTGTACGGCATGTCAAATAGTCGGCTCGTTTCAAAGGCAACAAGGTTACGCATCAGTGTCTTGTCACCGTAGTTATTGATGAGTGTCCATTTCTTCGCCTTAGCAGGTGAGGATAGGACATTATGTTTGCTCTCAAACTTGATGCGGTAAGGTTTTTTCTCGAATGTAGCGGAAAAATTCCCCCGAAGGCGTGTTGTGGCCGTGTCGTAAAGCAGTTCATCATCGCTAATAATCTGCGCCACACAATCCAAGTTATTGACTTTGTCTTCCGGGTCCTTGCCGGATAGTGTATGAATAACAACACAAGGCAAGTTGGTAGGGCGATACAGTTGAGAGTCATCTCCGACACCGGGTTCACCGTAGAATGCCAATTCGGCTATGTTGCATCGTGCATCGTGCGGTCCGACATAGCGGACGTAACGGAAGCCCTTGGAGCAATGGATGTCGGCGTATGTCATCTCGCCTATAACACCGGCTTGAGTGATGAGGTAGAGAGGCAGAGCATCGTTGAAGTCCTCGTTATTGGCTCCTTCTATGACACCGAGAATCATGCGTTCCGGTCCTTTGCCGTCATTGCGCGGTGACCACCCGACGCGGGTGATGATATGCGGTGAACCGAGGTCAAGTCCGACGAAGGTGTTGTTGCGTTCGTAACTGGCGTAGAACGTGCTTAGGTCGCCATCAAAAGCGAACGGCGGCGTGTTGACGGTGGTTGTGGCAGGATAGTCCTGTCCGTTGTAATCGACGGAGGGCGATGAGCCCATGGGTGTGCCGGTGAGCAGTGCGGCAAGAAGAAGAGTTAGCATGGTTGTTGATGAGGGTTAGAGGTTACACGATGGATGCGCGGAGCGCGATAGTGGCTTTCAGCGATGGATGCTTCGCGATGGTGGGTGAACTTTCGGAAGTTAAAAGTTTGTAAGTGTGTAAGTTTGTATTTGATAATAGGCGGTATCGGGGTGGCAGTGGATGAAGAGCATGCTGTCGAGGAAGGCGTTGAGTGCGGCTTGTGTGCGCACGGGGTCGGGGCGGTTAGCACGTATAGAGGCATAGTCGGCGCGATTAGCGACGGCAAACTGCTGAATGAGTTGCCAGTCCTGTGGCACACCTATACGCATCCATGATGAGCCATTCAGTTTTTTATAAGGCCACCACGTGAGTCCTATATTATTGCGCCTAAGCGTAGCGGCTTGTTCGGTAAGCCACTGCCGGTGCCGGTGTCCTGTTTCGGTCATAATCATGCAGACATTAAGCGAGTCGCGGAAGCGAATAAAGTCTTTTATCCCTTCTTCATCGGCGGGGTGTCCGTAGCGGTGACAAGCATAGACTATATTGGTGTCTTTGATTTGTCCGGTAAAGAGTTCAAAACTGCCATTC
>JAGHSG010000069.1 GCA_018066005.1 Bacteroidales bacterium
TGACGGGTACATTGGGCTTTCACGGACAACTGACGGCGACAGATATACTGAATCAGGTGTTCTCTATTCCGGATAGCAATAAATTGACCAATATAGTCCTGATGGGCGAAGGTGAGCCCATGGATAACTTGGATAACGTATTGCGGTTTTTGGAGATTATGACAGCCGATTATGGACCGGCGTGGTCGCCTAAACGACTGACCGTCAGTTCGGTGGGATTGCTGCCCGGACTGAAACGCTATTTGGAGGAGAGTGAATGTCATTTGGCTATATCGCTACATAATCCCTTCCATGTGGAACGCGAACAAATCATGCCTGCCGAGCGTGCCTATACGATAGATAAGGTCATTGAGTTAATTAAGAAGTACGATTTTTCGCACCAACGCAGAGTCAGTTTTGAATATATCTGCTGGGGTGGAGTGAATGACACGCCCAAACACGCGCAAGAACTGTTGCGGCTGTTGAAAGGTCTCGAATGCCGTGTTAACTTGATTCGTTATCATGACGGCGGTCAGGCAGACTTTCCTGCTTCTAACGAGCAGACGATGGTTTGGATGCGCGATTATTTGACAGAAAACGGGCTGACAACAACGATTCGCCGTTCGCGTGGAGAAGACATATTGGCTGCCTGCGGAATGCTTGTTAATAGTTTAAAATAGAACACACACCAACAAATCAAAGATATGGAATTATTTAATGTTTACAATCTGTACAATGTTACTCCCGTAAAAGCACAAGGGTGCTCTATTTGGGACGACAAGGGTCAAGAATACCTCGATATGTATGCCGGTCATGCAGTCGTTAATATCGGGCATAGCCATCCCAAGTTTGTTGCTGCGGTAACAGACCAGATGCAACAAATGGCTTTTGTGGGCAATATGTTGCAAAGTCCGCAACAACAGCAATTGGCCAAACGTCTGGGCAAGATAAGCGGGTATGATAATTATTCCCTTTTCTTGTGCAGTACAGGTGCCGAGAGTGTGGAGAATGCACTCAAATTAGCCTCTTTCCATACCGGTCGTCAGCGTGTGTTGGCATTCAAACGCGGCTATCACGGTCGTACGTCGGGTGCCGGTGCCGTTACCGATAACGCTTCTATTCAATCGTTGTACAACCGTGTGCATAAAGTCGTTTATGTCGATTTGAACGATACTGCTACACTGACCAAAGAGTTGGAGACGCAAAAAGTGGCAGCGTGCATTATTGAGCCGATTCAGGGTACAGGCGGTGTGCATACTCCTTCGGTAGAGTTTATGCAGACTTTGGAGAAACTTTGCCACCAAAACGGTACGTTGCTGATTATGGATGAGGTGCAGACCGGTTTTGGTAGAACGGGTAAGTTCTTTGCTCATGAATGGGCAGGTGTGCATCCGGATTTGATTTGTATAGGTAAACCGATGGCTAACGGCCTGCCTTGTGCCGGTGTGATGATTGCACCTGTGTTTGAGGCGGTAAAAGGTCGTCTTGGCTCAACATTTGGCGGCAGTCCTATTGTGACGGCTGCGGCTTTGAGTGTGTTGGATGTGTTGGAAGAAGAAAAACTGATGGCAAATGCCAAGGCGATGGGTGAGTTCCTGAAAGAACATATCCCGACCTCACCGCGTATTAAAGATGTTCGTGGCAAGGGATTGATGATAGGTATTGAGTTCCGCGAGCCTGTGGCTCCTATTCGCCAAAAACTGCTGTATGACAAACATATCATCACCGGTTCGGCGGGCATGAATGTGATTCGCTTGCTGCCGCCTTTGTGCATCACGCAACAAGAATGCTATACATTTATTAATGCACTCAAATCCATACTATAATGACTGTTCCGGAATATATTGCTCAGAACCGTACCCGTTTCTACGAAGAGTGGGCGTCCTTGATTCGTATTCCTTCGATTAGTTGTGAGGATGAACATAAGCCGGACATGCTTCGTTGTGCAGAACGTTGGGTCGAATTGCTGAAAGAAGCAGGTTGCCAACGTGCCGAAGTGATGCCAAGCGCAGGAAATCCGTTTGTATATGGCGAATACACGCCGGATAACTTTGAACAAAATAAGTTCTCCACCGTGTTGGTATATGCCCATTATGATGTGATGCCGGTAGAGCCGTTGGATGCTTGGACAAGTAATCCGTGGGAGCCGGATATTCGCAACGGGCGGTTATATGCCCGCGGAGCGGATGACGATAAGGGACAGGCAATGATTCAGGTCAAAGCGTTTGAGTATTTGGTAAAGAACGGACTGATGAAGCACAGGGTAAGGTTTATCTTTGAGGGTGAGGAAGAAATAGGCAGTCCGTCGTTAGTAGATTTTATTACGGAGCATAAGTCCCTATTGGAATCGGATATTATCTTGGTCAGCGATACCAGTATGGTAGGTAAAGACACGCCGTCTATTACCACCGG
>JAGHSG010000140.1 GCA_018066005.1 Bacteroidales bacterium
GAATAACTCTATAATGATTCATATTATCTATATTTTGTTTGTCTCCAACCTTGTCCAATTCTTTGAGCATGATATAATGGTCTTCCTTTCAAACCCTCATATCTTTGTTGAAAAACATCTGCCTTGCTTGGATCACGTGCGAATGAGATTGCTGCCATCTCTGGGGAAAAGCGTAGATTAACCGCGTTTATGCTAAATCGCGGTGCATCCAAAGAGCGCTGCATGCCATAACTCCGAAGGCTGCGGCCATCATCTTTTCTCATCTCATTGAAACGTCCCTCCATACCAACTCTTTTCCCATCTTCTTGTTTTCCATTCATGCTTATTCCAGCCTCTCCTCCTGCATACAAATACCCCAGTCTTGTATTCACTCCACCTTCTTCAAAAGCAAACACATCTGAAAAATCCACCGATTTTGAACCAAATGCAGTCCCCATAGATCTGTAAATTATTGCACGATCCAAATCTTTTACCATTCTATAATGTTCTCCTTGTTTCTCATTTTTGTCAACAATATCACCCATCAATCCAAAATATTTAGTTGCAGTCTCTGCAGTTACACCTAGATATTTACCATCTATACTACTACCCTTTAACTCATTATTCAACTCGTCCTGATTATGGCTTTCGGTCCAACGCACCATTGTTTTATGTGTTTCTGGGTGGACATATTCATACCAATCTCTCCCATCAGGATCAACCAGTCTCACAGGATTCCAATTGCAGTAAGCGTAGGGGCTTATTGACGGATACTTGTCCGCCATCGGGTCGACAGAGAGCCACATGGTCATCAGCTCGTGGTCCATATACCTCGCTCCGAAGTAACCGTAGCCAGTCTCCGCATCGCGTTGCTCATTGTATTTAATTTCATTCAGCGGTATTCGCCACCCCTTACGGGGGTCATTGCCGGTGAAAGTGAACCGCTCGCTGTAGCCAAACGGATGCTGGTTGATGTACGGCTCGCCATAGGGCAGATACTGGATGTGCTGTACCGCCACTCCGCTGAAGTCAGTTATCCAACTGGCACTGCCAAGATGCTTGCTTCGCACGCTTTGCTGCGTCTCGGCATAGCTCAAGCCAGATTGGCTCTGCTCTCGACTTTTGCAAAGGTCGGAGTGGTAGAAGTACACATCAGGTTCATCGCCTTGACTGAAGTCGGACAGCATACTGTTCATCATGTCCCTGAACTGGTCGTGATTGGGCTCGACTCCAGCCTGCATTCGGGAAGGGACGTCGTCAATCGGATGACCGAACTCCTCTTTGGCAAACTTACTGTTCATGATGCAGTCGAGGTCGTTCTCATGAAGAATACGGTTGTTCACTTGTTCGAGACTCTGGTCAAACAGTAAATTGGCCTTAGTTTGAATCGTGTTATTGTTGCCGATAGCGTGATACAGGGCATCCAAGCCACCGCCGCCGAGACGTGCGGCCACGCGCTCCGCACCCGCATAGTAATGCTTACGTACCGTGACGCTGCTGCGCCTCGGCAAAGCAAGCAAGCTTGCTCTGCTCTCGGCTTTTGCAACGTTGGTGTAGCCCTTGTTGGTCAGCACCATATAGGCCGAGGGATAGAGGGTTGGCTCGTTCAGTATTGTATAGGTGGCCATAAAGTCAGCGTTGACATCCAGCAATTTGTTATCACCTGTCAGCTTCAGACGGCGTTGACTTCGTCTACGTTGCTCCATCTCGGCATAGCTCAAGCAAGCTTGGCTCTGCTCTCGACTTGCGCAACTCCCTCCGCTGTGGTCGTAGGCATAGTAGCTGTAGTATCTGTCGTCCACGGCGGTGTGCATGCGGTTCGCTCCACAAGGTCGCGGGCCACAGCAGTCCTCGGTCCAGAAGAGGAAGCGTCCGGCCTCAAACATTTCTCCCGGCTTGGCAATACTCACCTGCCCGAGGTTTCCAGCTTCATCCCAGCGCAGGTCGAAAAGCGTTCCGCTCTTATAGTCAAACATACGCTTCACGGCGTGGGGCTGGTAGTCGTCGCAGTAGCCGTAGGCCATATCAACTGTAGCCGACAGCGTAACTGAATTATTATCGCGGAATTTCCCTATCAGTCTGCCCGATGGCGAATACGTGAGGTCGTATAGATTTCCTCTCGGCGATCCTTCGGCGTGGGTTCTATGCTCCCTTTTTGTATCCATATTTATTCATTTTTGTCTTCTTTTTCTTTGTAATCCCACGGCAAGAA
>JAGHSG010000064.1 GCA_018066005.1 Bacteroidales bacterium
TGTTCCGAGGACTTGGAACACGATCGGATGTGTTGCAACTCATCAAGACCTTTGGTGTGAAAGACGGCATGACACTCACCGAATGGATGAACGATGACTTGTCAAGCAAAGAGATTGACAAGATAAATAGCATTTTAGCAAACAATAATATCAACTATCAATTTTAGAAACTATGAAGAAAGGTTTAATCGCTTTATCGGTAATCTGTATGATTGCTATTGTACTGCTCATCATCTATCTGGTGGTGAAAAAGAAAAACGTATCCGGTGGTGACGGAACAGGTGCCGCTGGAGGTGGTAGTTCGGAGTTCCCGTTGAAGTATAACTCGCATGTCAGTTATGACAAAGTAAGAGAATTGCAGGTAAAACTGAATGCCAAGTTGGAAACCTGTATGGAGCCCAACTTCCCCAAGGACAGCAGCGGTGTCTATATCAAGTCCTTGAAGGAGGACGGTTACTTTGGTGATAAGACTTTGGCTGCCGTGAAGTACTTTTGCAACGGTAAGGAAGAAGTTACCGAAGAAATGTTTAACGCTCTTTAATGCCATCGGTTATGCTGAATAGTACATACAACGCTATGCGGTCCGACTGCAATGCCGACATTGTTATACTGGATGGGGATGATGTGTATAACTGTTATCTCTTGCCCGGTATCAATAATGAGGACAATATTGCAGTGGACTCATTGGCGTATTGGCGCATAGAGAAAATAGCAAAGACAGAGGCAAATGGTGTAGTCACCTACAAACGCCTATACCCTAATGGTTCTGCGGCGTTTGCGTATGCGGTAACACAATATAAGACTTATACTTATTCGTATAAACGGTAATCTATGGCAGCACAAGATATGCAATATAACCCATTCACGGGGAAGTTGGATATTGCCGGTACATCGGATTCGATGACCGAGGCGGAGATCCAGTCTTTATGTCCAATAGACACGGATGATATTGAACTCCCCGATGGTACGCAAGTAACCCTTGTAAGGCATATCCCTATGACTGCGGACGAGATAGAGCAACTGACACCATTTAATACGCCCGATATACCTCCAACAGATAGAGAGACCAAGGTGGAGAATGTTCTGTTGACTGCCGGCCTCTATTATGAGGATACAAAAGAGATTAAATGGTATGTGGGGAATGGGGCTATTCGCTTGACTCAACGAAAAGGATATGGTAACACTGCCGTGAACGAAGATTATATAGATGCACCGCGAGCATACAAGGGACATATCTTGTTCTTTGAAACATTGGCGCAAGGTGTTTATATACAAACCGTCAAGATTAAGTATAGCGGACGGTACAAAGGTAACGGCATGGTAGCCGGTATAGATACTGACACAAGCCGTAATGTAGTCCAGAACACCGACCTCGTTGATGCTGAATGGGCTACTGTCAGCAGTGGTGAGCATATTATCCAAGCCAATAACGAGCAGGGGCTGACACTACTATACATACAAAACAGCAGTACCGAAGAAACGGTGCAGCTACGCATTACCAACATTGAAATAACCTATCAAAAAACAATCTGATATGGACGAGCTTCATCAAATAGACAATAGTAATCTAGGCATACTATGGCAGCGCATTCGTACTTTCGTGATGACGTTGCTCACTTGCAAAGCAGACCGTTCTACAACTCTTTCCGGATATGGCATAACGGATGCCTACACCAAGAGCGATGTGGACAATATAGTTGAGCAAATCGAACTCACTCCCGGTATTCAAGGGGAATTGGATGTTACCATGGAGATAACACATGAAGAAGGATCCAATATCAATTATGTTCAATCCATCCCTGAAATAGACGACATTACGGAACGCGGACTATATTTGTTACACTCTAGCGAAGGCGCAGCAGATTCTATTCTGAGCGTAGAACGCATAGGTGATGACAATATCATCCAATATGTGATGGTTGGCGGTTTCATTGGTATTAACACTAATAAATTTATCTACCGAACCAATTATAATGGTGAGTGGTCTGAATGGGGTAAATACAACATCCTTTCAGACAAGCAAGATGTGCTGTATAGCGGTGAAGATATTACCATTAAGATAGGTGAAGTCCTATTGCATGTCAATGAGGACAAATTGGCGAAACTTAAAAACTTTTTAGAAGAATGATAGACCAACTAATTGCCTTAGGCGGATGGATAGTGAGTGTCATCACCACTATCGTGACTTTCATGGTGGCGAGACACAAGCGCCATGACAATGACATCGTAATCATGCAAGAGCGCATCGTGGATCTATTGGCAAAGAACGACCGATTCATTGACGAGATTGTGGAGTTACGCAAAGAGAACGCTACGCTCAAAGCTAATCTTGCACAAATGCAGGAAGAGTTGAACATGCTGCGCCGTCGCGTACAGCAGCATAAAAATGTGAAGAAATGAGTGCTTCCGAGCACACCGATATAACATTATGAGAACAAGAATTTTAATAATCGTTTGTTGGTTGGCAGTGGTTTGTGCAGGTTGTTCCCCTCAAAAGCGACTGGTATTGCTGCTGACTACGCACCCTGAGTTGAGACGCGATAGCAGTTGGGTAGTCCGTAAGGACATCGTGCTGCCTGCCGATTCAGCAAGTATTGATTTCACCATACCCGAACTACGTGGCTTGGCATCCGAGCCCGGTTCACCGGAACAGAGCCGCCCACGCCCCAAAGACCTGACGGTCGTAACTGGGTCGGGTGCTACTGCCACTATCTCGGCTACGGACAAAGCAGATAA
>JAGHSG010000081.1 GCA_018066005.1 Bacteroidales bacterium
TCCAAACTCAAAATAGTAGCCCATAGCAACGAATGGCAAACGGCTTTCATGCTGTTCTACCTGCGGTCTTTCTGCCCCAAGGTACGCACGCTCTTCACGACCCATGCCACGGGTATCGGTCGCTCCATAGCGGGCAACGGCAAGCCGTTGTATGATTATTTTGAAGGGTATCACGGTGACCAGATGGCGGACGAATTGGGTATGGTCAGCAAGCATTCGGTGGAGAAACAGGCTGCTTATTTTGCCGACTGCTTCACGACCGTCAGCGACATAACGGCACGCGAGTGCGCCCAGTTATTGGATAAACCCGTGGATATCGTTACGCCTAACGGCTTTGAGCAAGGTTTTGTACCCAAGGGTAAGACTTATACGGAAAAACGCCAAACGGCACGTAAGGCGCTCAAACAGATAGCCGAGAAGACGTTGCGCGAGCCCATTGAAGAAGATGCATGTTTTATCTGTATCTCCGGACGGCAGGAGTGGAAGAATAAGGGTATTGATGTGTTCTTGGATAGTATTCGTCGCTTGGGAAGTAAACGCCTTAATACGGCATCTGCAAAGCATATCGTGGCGTTTGTGTTAGTTCCTTATTTGGAGCAGCCGTTCATTCGTTTGGGTAAGACGAGCATTATCTTTGTGCCTTATTATTTGGACGGCAGTCATCCTACGTTCAAACTGACGTATTACGATGTGTTGTTAGGTATGGATTTGAGTATTTTCCCCAGTTATTATGAGCCGTGGGGTTATACGCCGTTAGAGAGTGTCGCCATGGGTGTTCCGACCATCACCACTTCGTTAAGCGGCTTCGGTGACTGGTATAACCGCATTTTCAATGCACCGGTTCTCCGATTCACCGATTCACCGATTCACCAATCCATCAATGCAGTTACTGTCATCCCCCGTACCGACAGCAATTACAGTCAGGTCATCTTGGATATTGTGCAGACGATTGAGACTTTCTTGGCTTTGACGCCCCAACAGGTGGCAGCCTTGCGTAAGGAAGCCACGGCGGTGGGCAAGCAAGCCGACTGGACGCATTTCTTCCCCTACTACGAGCAGGCGTACCACATCGCTTTGACCAAAAAACGCCCGTAAGCGGCTAATGGTGAAATGATGAATTGAACCGCCACTGCGTGGCTAAATGATGAAATGATGCGCTGCTGAAGCAGCTACTGATGCGCCGCCACCACAATCTGCGTAGCAGAACAACAATTGCCGTTAGGCAAACAACAAGCGCGTCAGCGCCACAACAATCAAAAGTCGTCCTTCGGGGCGATTTTTTATGCAAAATGCAAAAATATTTGCATATATGAAATTTTTTTTGTACTTTTGCGTCACAAAACGCAAATATCAACGCCGGAAGAGCGATTCCGGTAGCAGGTGAAAGTCCTGCAAAAGAGATAATAAAAATAGGGCGCATAGTGGATTCATTGCAAAACATATTTACATTAATTGCACATCAAGGTTTTAATGTGTCCACTTTGGTATGTATTGATCAATTTACTAACGATATACTCAATGGAAGAACAAATCTTACTCGATTCAATTTACAAGAGCATGCAGGTCTCTGCTCTGCAGATTCGGTGCTCATTGGGGCGTACACCATCGCGTGCTACGCGAGAGCAAGCCTTGAAACAAGTAGCGATGTTGCAACAAGCCAAGCAAGCCCAACAAATTGGGAGATAGATGCCAAACAAGAAGAATTGGTACAACAATGGGCAGAAAAGAAAGGATGTTGGTTCCCTAATTTTGAATCTTTATCTATCTCTGCATTTGGTCCTAAGATTGCGCAAGGAGCGGAAGCAATTGTATTTTACAAAACAGGTGATACGTCTGTTGTAAAAGAGCGTACCTCTATTTATGCCACTTTAGGCAGAGCATTTGAGGCGATAGTATTGCACAATACTTTATTCCCGGAAACTCAAATGAAGGTGATAGGCTTTACCCGAGATTCAGACGGACTATTTCGAACTATTCTCACTCAGCCTTATGTGGAATGTGAACGATTAGCCACCAAAGAGGAAATTGACAATATGGTGGCAGCAAAAGGGTTTAGAGACAATCACGACGGTCAGGGGGTTAATTATGTAGGAGATCGGTTATATCTTGAGGATATGCATCCTGCAAATGTGTTTATTGATAAGGTGAGTGCCAAACCAATTTGTAATGATTGTATTGTAAAATTCATATAGAAACTGATATAT
>JAGHSG010000046.1 GCA_018066005.1 Bacteroidales bacterium
CTGTCAGCGTTATACCCAACATTCTGTGCCATAACTGGTGCCAGTCCAACCAGCAGCAATATACTAATTACTTCTTTTCTCATAATTCAAAATTCAACAATTCAACAAGCGCGTCAGCGCATATCAACGCAGCTCTGCTGCTATCAACAGGCTTTAGCCATCTTTAATCTCTAATCTTTAATCTCTACTCGTTCTTATTCAGTATCACCAGCGCCGCTATCACTCCCGGCACCCAGCCGCACAGTGTGAGCAGCGTCACGATTACTACACTCCCGCACCCGCGTCCGATGACGGCTAACGGCGGAAAGATGATGGCTAATGATACTTGTAAACAACTCATAATATATGTTTTTGTGCTACTTATGCAGCGTCTGCGCTGCAAAGGTACAACTTTTTTTTGATATATGCAAAAAAAATCGCCCCGAAGGACGATTTTTTAACATCACCTCCGAACAGGTCGAACAGGCAGTCCGGCCCATCTGGCGAGGTATTCTTGATAAATACCCACCACGGCTTGTTGAATGGAACTGTTGTAGTGCAAGTCGGAGTAATAAGCATGCTCCACCGATACCCAATCCGTAAACCAACAATAAGCATGTGTCTCAAATTGTATGGTGCCAAAAACGGCATACCCGCTGGCAGGGAAGAAAATGTATTTACTCGGGTCTTTTTTGCTACTGAATTGTAGCCCGCTTACGCCATCAATAGTGGCCCATTGATAGTTGCAGTAATTCTTCAATTCTTCCATTTGGGTTTTGCTGGGCAGACACCAATTAGGTCCCCAGTTTTGTGCAGCAGCGTCGTAAGCATTGCCTTTTACAATGTCTTGGTTGTAATTGGAAGCAGCCGAGCTTGAATAGTTAGTGGGGGAGAAATTGTAGGTGCCTTCATGAGCCGTTATATCTGCCCAAGTGAAGTACGATCCTATTTCTGTTTCACATCCCGCCCCCACGTTCATACTTGCCCAAAGCGTGCCGCTTGGCAAGTCCAAATCTACGTATGGATAATCCGTATCAATGGTATGTGCATTGAAATGAATACACGGGTCTGTTTGTGCCCCAAGGCTTGTTCCTGCCATCAGCAGGGAAAGAAATAATATTTTTTTCATAGTTGGTTGGTTTTTAACGATTAAGTAACTGTTTTGTTGACCGAAAGAGAACGTATGCCAGTGCCAAAGCCAGCATAGGAAATACGATATCGCCTATCGGTAATTGGTGTTCGTCATCTTTGTATCCCGGAACAAAAGGCGTACTGGGACTTTTGGAACTGACGGAATAGGTTGTTTGTCCTCCGCTTAGTTCTCCGGCTTGAAAAGGAACGGTGAAATTGGATGACGGTAAACTGCCGCTATGCTGAATAGGCTCGGCATATTCTAACATCGAAGACGTGGAATAGAAATCAGTAGTTGTCATAATACCACCTCCTTTCGTGCGCCTTGATTATCCATTATGATATATATTCCGGACTGTTTGTCAGAAGAATCTTTCTTGACTTTGCGTCCCAAAATATCATAAATACCTTTTATCTGCTTGCCTGCAGACGGGGTTGTCGCGGCGGTGGGATTTTCTCGGTGGCTGGTCAGCAATAATCGGCGTATATGGCCTGTTTCGTCCGAATAGGTGTATTGGTCGGTTTCGTTAAGGTCGATATAGGTACCTGTCTGCAAATCTTTTAGCCACAAGTTCGGATAATAATCTCCCATTCTGCTCCGGTCTATGCGGACGGTTATCTCCGGTTCGGAGCCGGCTATAACTTCCAGCAAGACACTGTCTGCCTGATTGGTAACGTTGTATTGCCACTGCCCGGCATCGTTGATCCAATAGATTTGCGGGGATAGGGTACTGCCTAACATTTTTATACCGTCCCAACCGTTATCAAAATCATCCGAACAGTTCTCATTCAGGAATAACTTGGCAGCGTCGGCAAAGTGCGTCGTGGAGCAGACGGCAGTCAAAGTAGCATAGACCTGCGATGCCGTCTTCCGTTGGGGTACATACGCCGAAGGAGCGGATTGCGTGGCGGCTTTGTTAGGTTGATGCACCACGCGATTATAGTCAAACATAATGCCGGCATTGGGCGCGGTAGTCAGTACGAAGAAGCCCTGCATACTTGGAATGAGCACATTCGCCAGCAATCCTTCCTTGGCTAAAAACAGGGGTAGGGCGTAGTATTGCCCGTTGCTTAACTCGCCGGGGTCGCCTGTTATGTTCAGCGTTCCTTCTTCTGCCAATTTCTGTTGCTGGTCTTGTGAGCCGTAATGAAGCAGGTAGAAAGTCATTTCCATATTGTGGAAGTCTTCGGCATTCATGGCAGCCACATCTATCGGAGCGCTGTACGAATTACCCAATAAATGGTATCCGTCGCCTTGGCCGACGGTATAGGTCAGACCTGTAACATAACTGTCGGTAGTAGGTAAGGAACCGTAGAAATTGTACCATGTCTCGTTGTTTTGCGTCAAAGCGTACCCGCGGAAGAGTTGCAGATTATCATTGCCTTTTATCCAACTCCAACAGCCCCCTAATTGACCGCTTGCATCCGATTGATTCTCAGTCCATTGGGTCATCCATGCTCCGTAGAAATCATGTTCCGCTGTCTGCCCGCTCTCGACGGGGATTGTTGTGAATTGCCATATCACATCGGTGCCGTATTTCCCGTCGCTGGTGGCTTTGCCCAGTACTTGTGTAGATGCCACTAATGGATTTCCTTCGGCAACGCTTACTGCGCCGGTGTGGTTGGCATCGGTACGGATGGTCAGGGTGCTGTTGGGACGGTACACAATACTATCCACTGCCAAACGGCCATCCGGTTGAATAGTTGCTTGTGCTCCGTATAGCAGGGTCAGTTGTTGAGAAACAGCCACACCGTTATGGTCAGTCACGGCCACTTGGGCTGTTGTGTTGCCCTTGATGGCGGACTTGGAAAGGGTAGTAGGCAGATGATCATAGTTGGGATACCAGTTGGCAACATTAAACCAGTTGTGGTCGGCACTCTGGTCATCAAATAGTAATTGATAATCGCAGTCAATTATCACGTGCCGGTAGGTTAACTGACCATCTACCAGGCATGCATATTCGCCCTCTTGTGTGGCGGAATACGCGGGTAATGTGGCATTGCTAATCGGTTTTCCGTCCCGATACCATTGATAATGACCGGCAGTTACAGGTGAACCTTGTTCGTCTGTAATCCATAAATCTACTTTCGTTTCAGAAAGGTTTTGAATTTCCACCCTTAATTGGGTGGGGTTGGCATATAGCATCCCTGTCAGCGACGCTAACGCCACATAAACAAATACTTTTTTCATACGTTTAGGTTTTAGTTTATTTAATAATAGGATGCACTTCTCTTTGCCGAGAACACGTGCATCCTTTTGTTGGTTAGGTTTTTACGTGACAGGCAAAAAGTGTGCCAAAGTTTTTTTGACCGAATATTTGCATATATCAAAATTTTTTTGTATCTTTGCACCAAAATTTGAAAGGACAATGCGTAGTAACGAAGAATTATATTTTCTATCCTTTTGTGTGGAGGCGTATAAAATGCGTCATCACATGTCAGGTGAGAATGTAATGACGTTGTTTGATAATAAGGGGGTTACGCAATATCTGACTGACCATTTTGGTGTGCTGCACACGCAGAGTGAGCAATGGATTGTGGATGACATAGACGAATTTATACGAAACAGATGATACTTTATCACGGCAGTAATACAATCGTTCGCCAACCGCGAATAATGGAACCCAACCGCACGTTAGATTATGGGTCGGGGTTCTATACGACCTGCGCAGAAAAGCAGGCGTATGATTGGGCTCTTCGCAAACTGC
>JAGHSG010000044.1 GCA_018066005.1 Bacteroidales bacterium
CCGTCGGAGAACATGAAAGCAGCAGTAGCCGCGCGTCGCGCTGCTGCATGTACAATTTAGATATGTACAATGTACAATTTATTTAACCAATTAAAGAAAGGGGAAATATGAAAGCAACTATTTATGCAGAGATACCCTATGAGGTAGATGACAATAAGAAACGTGTAACGCCTTGCCCATATAACGAAACACGTATAGATGGTACACCTTTTAGAGTAGGTTCTTTATGTTGTATGACTTGCGCATATAGCGTAGGCTATAACGAAACAGACAAGATAGTACGTTGCAGTCATCCTGACGCACGCAACTAATTATATTAACCAATTAACCAATCAATCATTATGGAAGAAATGACCATTACCCTGACCGGCACGGGTAACGCCGGCAAAGAAGCGTACAAAGAACTGCTTAATCAGATGTTCACCAGAGCAGAGAGTCAACGCGGTGGCAGTAAATTACTGCACGTAACTAATTTGTACGCACAATGTATCACCTTACAGCGTGCTATAGACGAGACGCTGAAAGACCGAGAGGCATCAATCATCGAACTCTTTTTGGATGCAGGCAAGCCCGTTGGTGAGCGTTGCGACTTAGGCGAGGAGTGTTTCACGGTGTCCGACAAGAAAGACTTCAACTATTCGGGCAACGATGATGACGGCTTATATAGTGCCAAGATGCAGCAGATAAACGTCAACAAAGCAGAAGGCAAAGTGCTGACGGCTGAATTAAATGCCATCAAGAAACGTATTGAGTTTGAGCATCCTAATATGCACGTGGAGCACAACTACAACCTCATGTATAACGGCTATTATCCGGAAGTACACGCTAATGTGGTAGTGACGCCGGAGGCGCGATAACTGCACAGAGTGCGATGACTGCTTCGCGATGACTGCCTACGGCGATAACGTGCAACAACCATCGTGCAACAACCATCGTGAAACAATAATCGTGAAACAATAATCGTGAAACAAGAATTATGATACAAGAAGCATACGATAGCTACGTACACGAGGTGTATATGGAGCTATATCAGACCCTAACAGAGGGCACGCAGCAAATACGGCTTAACAACTACACCGGAGATGCCGAAGTAATAACCAATAACGGCTATATCTTCCATCCCAGTGTGGACGATATGAACGGTGCTATATTCTTTAGGGGTCAGAGAATCGACCGTCCTTATCAATCATTTTGCACCGTATGGTTTGCGGCAAAAGACTATCCCGAACTGGCAAAACTGGTGCGTGAAAAACTGCTCCCCGACGTGGTGGAGCAAGAAAACAATTATAAAATAGAACGCCTGAAGGCTAATTGAACGCAAAGCTAATAGAACGGGCAAAGCCCTAATAGAACGCTTCGCTAATAACTAATAACTAATAACTAAAAGAATTATGAAGTACGACAAATTTACAGCCGACCAAATGGCAGGCGAATTGAAATTACAATGTGCCACAACAGCAAACCAAATTTTGGAACGCTTTGACGCGTTAGTAACTTATCCGGGCAACACCCCATTGCAGAACTACCACAATGCTCTGCTGTGTTTTCAGGAAGCAGAAGGAATAGTCCATCAGGCATTAGGTGCTGCACTCGATCAGTTGCGTGTGGAGAAGCCCGAACTATTCAAGCCGGCAAATTATTGCTTTGCGCCCGAGTTACGCAACAAGGAGTTGAAGAAACTGCCTGTAATCGAATATGACGGCTGCAAAATCCGCTTGGGTGTGTTTGCAGACTTTAGTAATCAGGGTCGCAAGGACACCAAAATTGGCATGCTGATAAACAACCTGCGCATCAATTATCGGCAGGGCGAAAGCATGTACAGGAACCTTGTCAAAGCGATTGATGAATTTCTCAAGAAAAAAGAGAACAAACGAGCCAAGCCAACCACGGCAGAAGAGACCCTTGTTTTTGAGGACGTAAAATACGCATTTGAGGGCTAAATTTTGCGTATGCTCATCGCCCGCTCACGTCCCGTTCATCGCCCGCTTATCAACCGTTAAAATTACGACTAAAAAAATGACCAAAAAAAGCACTAAAAAGCGCACGTCCAATATGGATGAAAAAGTAGGAGTTGTAGCCCTCTATTTGAGGGGGCTACAAATCCACCGTTCAGATGCCGGTTATTTGCTGATGGAATACATCGACTATATGGAACTGACGGAGAAAATTACGAATCCCAACAAAGAAATCAAAGAGTGGATAAAGATATACAACGACAACTCATTAAAGCGCCTACGCCTAAAAGATGGCATCGTGCGTTATATCTGTAATCACATCCCCAGTAGCGCAAGCAGGGTATTAAACACGCTATTTGGAAAGGGTAATTGGACGAAAACAAGCGAATGTTCTATCGAGTAGACGCAGATATGATGCACGGATTAGGTTTGCAGGGCAGAGAGGCGATGGTTTATTCTGCTCTGCTGTACCTGTGCAAGAATGCGCCGTGGAAAGGAACATATACCGAACTAGCTAAAATCTCATGTTGTGGTGATTATATGACAGCCCTTCGTATGCTGGAAAAACTACAACAAAAGGGACTAATAAGTATAGCAGATGACGGTATTTGTATTACTCAAAATGAGTACAAGCATACTCAAAATGAGTACAAAAATACTCAAAATGAGCAAATTTCCAAAAGAAAAAGTAACCAAAAAGAAAATATAAATAATAATAACGAAGTGAGTGTGAGTAACGCGCACACGCAAGAAGAATTTTTATTTCCACATTTTGACGATATGGAACCATTATTCGGAAACAAGATACCCGGCAATACGGGGTACTACAAAATCATCATCGGGGAGAAAGGCTATTTGAACCCCAAGAAATATGTGCAAGAGATGTACGAGTATTACAACGCTCACGGATGGCCACAAGGTGACAAGCCGGGCATGATGCGCCTGTGGATGACGCGCGAGGTTAAGATGCGAGGCGGAGATAAGCCCCAACTGAATGAGGACGAGCGCACCTATATGCGCACGTTCTTAGACACGCTGCCCCAATATGCGGTGGTGCATTTCTGCGACGTGCTGCGTGGCTTTAAGATGACGGACAAAAAGGCGGTGTTCTACTTCAGCGCGGACAAAGCACAGGCGGTGGCACAGTGGCTGATGGATATAGGCATCGCGGACAAAATGACGGCGTATGGGCGGGAAATGACGGTGGCAAAAACGACGTTGACCAACAAGACAAAGTTTTGCTCTTCGGTAGCGGATTAGATTACTTTGATAATAACGGCGAAGGATTCGTGTTCCTTGGTCTGGACGAGAACGGACAGATAATTGCTCGTCAAGCCGGTCGCCAACTGACGGCTACCGGCAACTACACCGATGGCGAGTGGCACAACATGACCGTCGTTGTTAACCGCAGCGAGAATTACACTGCACTTTATGTAGATGGCGAAGTAGCCGACAGAAGTAACGGCTCGTTCTTCACCTCATGGGGCCTATCCGGAAACCAAGTCTATATCGGTCAGAGATTGAAAGGTTATATCGATGACCTATCTATATGGGAACTGGCGATGCCGGAATCCTATCTCAAAGCGTTCTATACATACGCCCCGACCGGCGTGGAGATGGGACTCACCTGCTACCTGCCGTTCTACCGCCGCGTGCTGAACGACTACAGCGTTTACGAGACTCATTATAGTCCGTACAACGCCAAGAAGACACTGGACGCCAATGGCAATTGGGTGAATAAGGATGATGTCGTCGTTCTCACCGATGCTTCGGGTATGGCGGTTGACAACAGCGCTCCTATCTGCAAGGACAACGAGTACGAGAAGATGAAATTCAGCTGGACTTCGCGCGACAACGACCTGGTTATCAACCTCGATATGCCGGATTGGGAAATCAATCACCGTACCATCTTCTTCTCGCTGCGCGATGTAGAAGACCTGCGCGGCAATAGGTTGCTCAATCCTATTGCTTGGTGTACATACGTTGACCGCAATGTACTCAATTGGTTGCTGAATAGCCGCCATATAGACAAACAGACGGGACGCGACACCACCTTCATCATGCCTGTCATCAATAAATCCGGCAGACGGATGTACTTCACCATAGAAGACATGCCTAATTGGCTGCAAGCCAGCGAGACTGTCGGAATGATGCAACCCGAGGAGGAAAGGAATATAACCTTTACCATCCACAAAGACCTGGGGGTAGGCGTCTATAATACCATCATCAATCTCACCGACCAGAACGGTTTGACCGACCAACTGCTGCTATCCGTGACAGTCAACGGCAATAAACCCAATTGGGCGATACCAACCAGTTTTGACCAAACGATGAACCTCGTCGGACAAGTCCGTTTGCCCAATGCAGATGCCGGTACTTATATAGACACCGACTCCCGCGACATTGTGGGCGCCTTTATGGGTAACACCTGCGTAGGAACGGCGAATATAGCTGCCTCCAACACGGATATGGCCAACCTCTATATGAAGATTTACGGCAAAAACGATTTGACCGGCAAAGCGATAACCCTTCGCCTATGGCAGGCGGCTACGGGCAAGACCTATGTTCTCAAACCCGTGGATGCGGACACGATAACCTTTGCTGCCAATAAGACATACGGCACCGCCTCAAAGCCGGTTGTATTATTGACCACTGTTACAGAGGTGCAGAATATTACCGTTTCTACCGGTTGGAACTGGCTCAGTTTCTATGTGCAGCCGGACGATATCAATACATCCTTTGTCACTACGGGTGGTTTTGCCAGTTACGAGCAAGTCAAGACCGCTTTCGACGGCGCCGGTGTGGCTAATTATAATGGATCTAAAGCCATGTGGGAGGTATCTGGCGGTACTACAGGATTCACACCTATGTCGTGGCGCAAGATGTATATGTTCAAGAGCAATACCAATAGAGTGATAGAGGTGGAAGGTACCCGTTTTGCCGACAACGAACCGCGCACCATCGACTTGGTTCATGGTTGGAACGACCTGCCTTACCTGCTGGAGTATAACGCTTCCATTGATGTGGCTTTGGCAGACTATTTGGACAACGCTTCGGAAGGTGATATAGTCAACGGTTACCATGACTTCGCGATGTTTGATGGTACACAGTGGAGAGGCTCGTTGCAAGCTATGCGTACCGGCGAAGGTTATTTGCTCTATCGCACGGATACGAAAGATGCCACCCTGACTTATTATCCGGAGAATAGGTCGTATCGTGCTCCTCAGCGAGAGGATAGGACTAATCAGTCCATCAGTCAGCGTAGCGGTTCTGCTCATTATTCAACCAACATGCCAATTGTTGCCAAGGTCGCCTCTGACTCCATCCACGTATCAACCGTCACCGCATACGCTAATGGCGAGTTCGTCGGTGAGGCTACGCCAGTCGAGATGAGTGACGGTACCACGCTGTGGTTCTTGTCCGCTCATGCTGCGGAAGGCAGTACAATCACCTTTGTTCTGAACGAGGGCAAGCAGAGTACAACCTCCTCCACAACGGTACGTTACGAGGCATTCGCTCCTGTCGGGAATATCCGACACCCGTTGATGCTGCTCTTCGATAATGACCAGCCGATGAAGGTAATCGAGAATGATCTCCTCTATATCTACCGCAACGGTCATGTCTATGACGCGCAAGGGGCATTTGTTAAATAACCAATTAGACAATTTGTAAATTAGTAAATTATGAGAAAGTATATTTTAGTAATCATTGCGATAATTATGCTTGGTTGCAAATCCAAAAACGAGGTTTCCATCAACCCGCTGTTAGAGCCCGGCTCTGCTACCACTCCCGAGTGGAAGTACGAGCCATCACGGCAGACCTACGGTTCTATGACCGCCATTGTAGTTATTCCTGACCTCTTTGCGGACTATCTGTCCGCAGGAGATAAGATGGCTATCTTCGGTCCTGACGGGAAAGTGCTGTGTTCGGCAGCACCTCTTGAATCGGACAATAATAGGTACCTGCTCTATATTGAGCAGCCGGCAGAAGGTACCGCATTGAAAATGCAATGGTACTGCGATAAACTCCACCGTATCTACGAGGCAAAGTCCTTCCCGGACTTTGTCTTGGATGCTACTCTGGGTGTACCTGATCCTATCATCCCGGATCTTGACATCCATCGCCAACCGTCAGAACAACAATTCTATTAGCGAAGCGTTCTACTAGCCGAAGGCGTTCTATTAGCGAAGCGTTCTATTAGCCGAAGGCGTTCTACTAGGCACGTTAGTGCCGTTCAATAAAAAAGTCGTCCTTCGGGGCGATTTTTTTGTACGAATTGCAAAAAAGTTTGCATATATGAAAAAAAAGTTGTATCTTTGCAGCCGCAAATGAAAATAAATACGAATAAAGCATTTTGAATCATTATGATACGTACTACTTTTGACAGATTACGGGAGGTAAAAGACAAACTCCCCAAAGGAAGTTCGGCTGTTATTGCCGAAGAGTTGGGCTTAGCAGCCGATGATGTTCGTGATTTCTTCCGTGGCACAGCCAGCGGAGAGAGCGGCTATCATTTGGAGCCGGGCCCTAACGGTGGTATTGTTACCTTGGATAACACCCGTATCCTTGAGGTGGCTCTGCGCATCGTTTGGACAAAGGAAAATGGAATTTGATTGCTTCACGATAGTTGCTTCGCGAGGTTCGCTTCACGATGGTTGCTTCGCGATGGTGGTTGCACGATGGCTAAAGAACGTCCTGAGAGCAGGTGCGCTCTTTGCGTGTCTTTTTGCGTGCGCTCATATATACGCACAAGATACTATCAATGCACAATGCACAATGCACGATGCACAATGTGAGAAAAGCCGATGGCTGGATGAATACCCCAAGCATGTGGGGCTGACCTATAATGTGGGGGTAGATGTGGCTGCTAACTATATATGGCGTGGTATGTATGCCGGCGGATTGGGTGTGCAACCGGATTTCAGAGTAGGCTATGGCGGTTTGTATGTGGATTTATGGTGGTATATAGGCACTACCGATTGGACCTTCCAAAAAACACCGAATAATGCACGGGTTAAAGGTTTCAATCCGGAGGTGGACGTCAGTATAGGATTTAGTCGCTGGGGCTTGGATATCAAATATATGCACATGTACTACTTTGACAACTATAGTAATGGCAATATGACGCATTTCTTTGATTTCAAAGACCCGGAAGATGGGGTAGGCGGTGTGACAGGCGAATGGCGCATACGCTATCAGGTGTCCTCCAAATTGCCGCTAAGCATCTTGCTGTGTACACGAACATGGGGACGAGATGGGTACTTTGTAGAACATGAGGACGGTACGAGAACCCGCAAGCGTGCTTATTCGTCGTATATCGAGTTGGGGTATGATTTTCGCTTGCCGTGGGAACTGACACTGGCTGCGCGAGTAGGTATGACACCGTGGAAGAGTACCTATACCGGCTATCAGGGCGATTTTGCCATCGTGAATATCAATGCCAAACTGATACGTAGTTGGGATATTGCCGATAGATGCCGAATGAATGTGTTTGCCGAATTGATGCTCAACCCATACGACATAAGTCGGTCGTCATGGGATAAAGAATATACATCCGTTGCAGGAGGCAGACAGTGTCTGTGGAACGTCGGATGCGGATTCTATTTGAAATAGTATAAATTTTAAGGGAAAATGAAAAAGATTTGTTTATTAGTTGCTTTGGTTTTGCCGGTGATTATGGCAAAAGCAGAAGGTCCATCGGTTGAGTTTGCATACGATGCCGGTGCTGAATTGGTCAGCGCTTATTTATGGCGTGGTCAGTACAATGGCGGTTTGAGTTTTCAACCCGACGTAGAAGTCGGTTATGACGGTGAACATACCAGTCTGCGCGTTGGTGCGTGGGCTTCGTTAGGAGCTACGGATTGGAAATTCCAGACGGGTTTGGACAAAGAAGATGAGTATAATCCCAATACCTATTTCTTACCCGAACTGGATGTGATGGCGAATTTTAATTTCTACGGCGCACAGGTGGGCATGACCCATTACCAGTACTTCGTACCGGAAGCCAAAGATAATTATCAGTTGGAAATAACGGCGGGATATAACTTTGATGACTTATTGGGTGTGCCGCTGCATATCACATGGAACACCATCGTGGCAGGTGATGACTACAATGTGAACGATGATGGGGAAGAGAAACGTGCTTATTCGTCCTATTTGGAGATTGGTTATGACCATACCTTCGAAAGCGTAGGTCTTACCCTTAGTGGGGCTATCGGCATGTCGCCTTGGACCAGTGATTTCTACTACAACGAGGGCTTCAAGGTGGTTAACTTATCCCTTCGTTTGGAGAAAGAGTGGGAGTTTGACGTATGCAGCCTGACCCTCTTTGCACAGGGTTCACTCAACCCCTCGTTGGATAATGACCAAACCAAACCCTACGTTAACTTAGCCGGTGATGACAAATTGTGTGAACAGCCGTTGAACGGTGCCATCGGTATAGGGGTATGGTTCTAAGCAGGTGACAGGTGACAGGTGACAGGTGACAGGTGACAGGTGACAGGTTGTAGGTGACAGGTTGCAGGTGACAGGTGACAGGTGACAGGTGACAGGGGACAGA
>JAGHSG010000160.1 GCA_018066005.1 Bacteroidales bacterium
GGTCTAAGATTTGTCAAATTACCGGCAAGAAAGCCATGATGGGGTGCAATGTATCGCACTCGAAGCGCCACACCAAGCGCAGCTTCGATGTGAACTTGTTCCACAAGAAGTTCTACTGGGTAGAACAGGATTGCTGGATCAGCTTAAACGTGAGTGCCGCTGGTCTGCGTACAATTAACAAAATCGGTTTGGACGCTGCTCTGAAGCAGGCCGCCGAAAAAGGGTATCTTTACGAATAAACAAGGAGGAGTAAACTATGGCAAAGAAAACAAAAGAAGCTCGTGTACAAGTTATTCTTGAATGCACAGAACAAAAGGCCAGCGGTGTGCCCGGTATGTCTCGTTACATTACCACGAAAAACCGTAAGAATACTCCCGATCGTTTGGAGTTGATGAAGTACAACCCGTACTTGAAAAAGTACACACTTCACAAAGAAATTAAGTAATTAACAACTAATTGAAAGGTTTAAGTTATGGCAAAGAAAGCGGTTGCAACCCTTCATACCGGTAACGCCGGTCGTACGCACACCAAGTGCATCAAGATGGTTAAGAGCCCCAAAACCGGTGCCTATATCTTCCAAGAGGAAGTTGTAGAAAATGAGAAAGTAAACGAGTTCTTCAAATAAGAATCGTATTGAATAGAAATAAACTCCTGCCTGTAAAGGGTGGGAGTTTATTTTTTGTATATATCCTTTCATGCACGTGCGTACATTCTTATAATTACGCCCGCGTGTACGCGAAAAATATAATTTGTAGGTAAAAATATCAAAAAACATTTGCATATGTGTGAAAAATTTTGTATCTTTGCAGCCAAATTGGACTATATAAAAAATATACATATATGAAACTGGAAGAAATTACTAACAAACTCTATGCAGAAGGCGTAGAGAAAGGCAATCAAGAGGCACAAGAAATCATTGCTAAAGCCAAAGAAGAGGCCAAGCAGATTGTTGAGAAAGCCAAATTAGAAGCACTGGATCAGTTGCAGAAAGCACAAAAGAAAGCAGAAGAATTGGATGCTAATACCAAGTCCGAGCTGAAAATGTTTACTGAGCAGAGTTTGAACGCCCTTAAAACACAAGTTACCGACCTTGTTAACGGTAAGATTGTGGAAGATAGTGTGAAAGCCGCTACTGCTGATGCCAAATTTATGCAAGGCATTATTGCTAAAATGGCCGAAAGTATGGTTAAAGACGGTGATGTCGTTATTGATGCCAAAGATGCAGAAGCACTCAAAAAATACTTTGCTGCTAATGCCAAAGGTTTGTTAGAGAAGGGTGTTACCATCAATGAGGTAAAAGGTCTTAAAACGGATTTCCAACTCAAAGCCGCCAAGGGTGGGTACAAATTGTCCTTCGGCGATGCTGAATTTGTGGCTTATTTCAAAGAGTTTTTAAGACCCCAACTGGTGGAACTTTTGTTCTAATACACTAGATAACTAGAAAACTAGAGAACTAGATAACTAGGAATTATGGGTTACGAATATTTAATAGCAGGTTTGCCGGAACTGAAAGTAGGTGATAAAGCCCCCATGACAATAGAGCAATTGGAGGAGCAGCTTGCTGAGCAGATGAATGAGCAAGATAAAGAGCAACTGCGTCTTATGAAGTGTCGTGCTTCGTACGGCGTATGTCCTTTTGTTCATGACTGGCAACTCTTTAACCGCGATTTGAATAATGTGTTGACGGCTGAAATATGTCGCAAGCACGGCCTGGATATCAAAAAGAATATTTTAGGCGAGATGCCTGATGACATAGAGCCGGAGGTAAAAGCATTAAGTCAAATTACCAACTTATATGAGCGCGAGCGCCAGATAGATGCGGTGCGTTTCAAATGGTTGGAAGAGCGGACACAGATGATTACGTTCTCGTTAGAGAATGTACTGGCATACTATCTGGAGTTGCAGATGTTGTGCCGTTGGGATGCCTTGACCCGTGAGACGGGCGAAAAAATATTCCGTGAGATAGTTACGGATATGAAAAAAGGCATTGAAGGTAAATTGTAAATGATAAAAAAGTAAATATAATGACAACAGGAAAAGTAAAAGGTATCATCTCTAACCTTGTAACGGTGGTTGTAGATGGTCCTGTATCGCAAAACGAAATCGCCTATATCAGCGTAGGTTCGGCAGACAAAGCCACCAAACTGATGGCAGAGGTGGTTAAAGTTACCGGCGAAAACGTCTATGTGCAGGTTTTTGAATCGACTCGTGGACTGAAAGTCGGCAATTTGGTAGAATTCACCGGACATATGTTGGAAGTAACATTAGGTCCCGGTCTGCTTTCTCGTAACTACGACGGATTGCAGAACGACTTGGACAAACTGCACGGCGTGTTCTTGCAGCGTGGTGAGTATAACTTCCCCTTGGACAAAGAAAAGCTGTGGAAATTTACACCTATTGCCAAAGTAGGCGACAAAGTAGAAGCCGCTGCATGGTTGGGCGAAGTGGATGAGAACTACCAACCGCACAAGATTATGGTGCCCTTCGTATTTGAAGGAACTTATACGGTCAAATCTATTGCTGCTGCCGGTGAGTACAAGATAGAAGATACAATGGCTGTCTTGACGGATGCAGAGGGAAATGATCATATTGTAACCATGGTACAGAAATGGCCGGTAAAGAAAGCCATCCTGGCTTATAAATCCAAACCGCGTCCATTCAAACTATTGGAGACGGGTGTACGTACGATTGACACCGCTAACCCCATCTGCGAAGGTGGTACGGGCTTTATCCCCGGTCCTTTTGGAACAGGTAAAACGGTGCTGCAACATGCTATTTCCAAACAAGCAGAGGCAGATATCGTTATTATTGCAGCCTGCGGTGAGCGTGCTAACGAAGTGGTGGAGACCTTTACCGAATTCCCGGAGTTGGATGACCCGCATACGGGTCGCAAGTTGATGGAGCGTACCATCATTATTGCCAACACATCCAACATGCCTGTTGCATCGCGTGAGGCTTCCGTTTATACTTCTATGACAATAGCCGAATACTACCGTTCTATGGGACTGCGTGTGTTGCTGATGGCAGACTCAACTTCTCGTTGGGCACAGGCTTTGCGTGAAATGAGTAACCGTATGGAGGAACTGCCCGGTCAGGACGCCTTCCCGATGGATTTGAGCGCCATTATCGGTGCTTTCTACGCTCGCGCAGGATTCGTTTATCTGAAAAACGGGGCAACCGGTTCGGTTACTTTCTTAGGTACTGTTTCCCCTGCCGGAGGTAACTTGAAAGAGCCTGTTACCGAAGGTACGAAGAAAGTGGCACGTTGCTTCTACGCTTTGGAGCAAGCCCGTGCTGACCACAAGCGTTATCCCGCCGTTAACCCGATTGATTCGTATTCCAAATATATCGAATATCCCGAATTTGCAGAGTATATATCCGGTCTGATTGATGACCAATGGATAGGTAAAGTCAATGAAATGAAAACCTATCTGCAACGCGGTAAAGAGATCCAAGAGCAAATCAACATCTTGGGTGATGATGGTGTACCTGTAGATTATCACGAGGCGTTCTGGAAGGCAGAGGTTATAGACTTCGTTATCTTGCAGCAAGATGCCTTTGATAAGATAGATGCCGTTTGTCCGTTGGAGCGCCAGCGTTACATGTTAGACCTTGTAATGGGTATCTGCCACGCAGACTATAACTTTGACAATTTCAACGATGTTTCGGAATACTTCAAACGCGTTATCAATATGTGCAAACAGATGAACTACAGTGAGTTCCATAGCGCTGACTTTGAGAATTACCAAACTAAATTGAATGAACTTCTTGCTGAAAAGCAAATCAAAAACGATTAATGATTATGGCAAAAGCATTTCAAAAAATATTCACAGAAATAACGGCTATTACAAAAGCTACTTGCACATTGAAGGCTGAGGGAGTAGGTAATGATGAACTGGCTACCG
>JAGHSG010000104.1 GCA_018066005.1 Bacteroidales bacterium
GACGAAGTGTTCAAGAAGAGTGAAGTGAAGATTTGGGAGTGCCGCAACTGCGGTCATATCGTTATTGGTGTTGCAGCTCCGGATAAATGTCCCGTTTGCGCTCATCCCCAGTCCTACTTTGAGATTAGCAAGCAGAATTTCTAACCCCCTCACGCAGGGAATAATCCTGCAAGGACATAGTAATCACGACTAATCGTCTATCTAGGCAAAATAGGTAGGCGATTTTTTATATTCTTGTTTATGTGAAAATAATATTGAAACCGCAACCCGCAATCCGCAACTGCTATTATGTAGCGGAAAACGGAAAGAACGCCCATATCACGCGCAAATCACGCGGAAAAAGTACGAAAATAGTACGGAGATCCTTCAGTAATAACTAACCTATAACTAACGTATCACTAAGGTATCGCTAAGGTATCGCTAAGGTTAGACAGGGGGTAAACCCGTAAAATCGGGGAATCGGTGAGTTGGTGAATCGGTTATTCGGTTATACCCTGTAACCACGACAGGTAATGCTCACTATTCTCCCCAAAAGTGCGGGCCATCATCTGGCGGGCCTGTTCGCGGACACGCTGTTGTTCGTCTTGGGGTTGGTCGGAACACCAATTCATAATCTGTGCCAAGCAGCCGTCAATAGAGGTACTGATCCAAGGAATAGACGCTTCGCTGTCGGGTTGCCACTCGTCCCACAAATCGCGGGCTTGGCGACCAAACTCGTTGAAAAACCACACATCGCCTTTCTCGCACCACGCTGCGGCTTTGTAATCCAAACAGGTCATCAGCATAGCGGTGTCCGAAGCACTCAACAGGGCACACTGGTCCAGGGCGATAATAGCGTCATCCGGTTGCCAATGCAGCAGGTTATCCTTGGCTTTATCCAAGTATTCATCGGCACTTTGTCCCATTGCAAAGAGGGGAACCAATAGCATTAAAAAGGAAAAAATAGTACGAGACATAATTATTAATTGATGAGTTGTTGTAACCAATTGAGGAAGTCGGGCATGTTGTCAAAGACGATATCGGCACCGGCGTCGGCAAGGTCTTCTTTGGTCAGGATACCCGTATTGACGCCAATAGTAAACAGTCCCGCTTCGTGTCCGGAACGGATGCCGAGAGGGGCGTTCTCGACGACACAGCACTCTTCTTTTTTCAGTCCGCTTTTTTGCCAGGCAATGAGATAAGGTTCGGGGTCGGGTTTACCCTTTTTGACATCAAAAGCCGTCACCATTTTGTTCCGCGTAAAGATATCGGGAAAAGTGTTTTGCAGGGTATCAAACAGCGTTTTTTGCCCGCTACCCGTAACAATCCAAATCTGTGTGTCGGGTTGTTGTCGGAGTCATTGCAGCAATTCGGGTACGCCGGCTACGGGACCGGCTCCTCCACGACGTTGAAAAGCCGCCGTTTTTTCTTCATAAATGCTCCAAATCTCTTCCTCGGACGCTTGCCGATGTTCTTTTTTCCACACGCAATGTTGGATAACATCTTGCCCGGTCCGTCCTTCGTTGATATAGCAGTCACGGGCTGTAAACGTCAGTCCGTGCTTACTCATCACTTCTTCCCACGCGGCTGCATGATTGGGCATTGAATCAAACAGCGTGCCGTCCATATCAAAAAAGAATGCTTTGAACATTTTAATCGTAATTTGAGTGCAAAAGTACTAAAAAATTTGCAGATGTGCAAAAAAAACTGTAAATTTGCAGTCAAATTTTTCGAAATGTCGAAAACCAAGATGAAGAAATAACGACACATTATTTAAATCACAAGCGGGCTTCTTAGCCTTTTATAGACAAAAGGACGACACGTCGTCGGTGTCCATAAAAGCCTTATATCGCCCGCCACAAAGAAACAAAGAACACGATTGATTTTTGTGAACTTTGCATCTTCGTGTTGGCTGCATCAGTGTGGATAGCCCTACCGGCAAGTAGCGAAGCGGAATGCCCTATTAGGGTGAAACACACCAAGGCAGGCAATTGTGATAAAAAATTAGTTATATAGCAGCATAAATTTGACTTACGTATGGAAATAACACTTATCATTATTGCTTTTTTAGCCGTTATAGGCGGGGCTGCGGCTATGATTATATCGCTTAAAAAGAACTACCAACAAGCGTTGCAAGTGCAGAAAGAAACAGCCGAACAGGCATTGGCTGCCCAGAAAGAACTCTTTGACAAATCCATGGCGGAGATGAAAGCCACCGTGACGGCTACGACGGAGAAAATGCTGTCCTCGACCAAGGACGAGTTGAACGAACACAATGCCAAGAAAATAGATGAGATACTGACGCCGTTCAAGGACCGTCTTAAAGAGATGAAAGAGAGTCTGGACGGGAGCAAGTTGAGTCAGGTGGAACTGAAAACAGCCATGGAGCAGCAGATACGTCATCTGTTGGAGCAGACTCAACTGACGGCACAATCCGCCGACGAGTTGGCACGCGCACTGACGCACGACAGCAAGTATCAAGGTAACTGGGGCGAGCGCGAGTGTCAGGAACTGCTGGAACATGAAGGTCTGCGCCGCGGGGTGGAGTACGACACGCAAGTGGATGTCAAATACAAAGACGAGATGGGGCATGAGCGCCGTTTCCAACCGGATTTTATTCTGCATTTAGGTCAGGAGAGGGACGTGGTTATTGACAGCAAGGTGTCTTTGACAGCATTTAAGGATTACTGCAATGCCAATACGGAAGAGGAGCGTCAGGCATGTCTCAAACGCCATGTGGAAAGTATGGAGGGACACGTTAAAGAATTGAGCGATAAAGATTATGCTTCGTATCTCAAATCGGGTCAGACAATGAACTTTGTCATTATGTTTGTGCCTATTACGGGGGCGTTGTGGACGGCACTGCGGGAGAAACCCGACTTATGGCGCAAAGCGATGGACAAGCATGTCTATATTGCCGATGAACAGACGCTTTTTGCGGCATTAAGTATCATCAAGATGACCTGGACCAAAGTGGCCCAGTTGCAGCATCAGGAGCAGTTATACGCTTTGGCGGACGAGATGGTCAAGCGGGTAGGTATGTTCTACGACCATTTCAAATCGGTAGGCAAGGCCATCAACTCACTGCAAAACGAATATAACGACTCGTGCGATAAATTGGAAGACAAAGGGCAGAGTATCATCATTACCGCTAATCAGATTATCAAATTAGGGGCAAAGGTGAGTGATAAATATGCTTTGCCGCAAGCGGAGGATGGGGAGTTGGTGAATCGGTGAATCGGGAGATGTGTAAAGGAATACGTCAAATAGGGGTGTTATTGGGTCTTTGGATGTTTTCCATGACCGTGTCGGCTGACGGTTGGATAACCGTTCACACCAGTGTGCGCGGTGCGGAAGTTATCATCGACAAAGCAGACTTGTTGGTATGCAAAGGGTACCAGGTGGCCGTTCCCGTGCCTGCCGGCAAGCATGTTGTGA
The DNA here is from genome assembly GCA_018066005.1 of Bacteroidales bacterium. GTDB lineage: Bacteria > Bacteroidota > Bacteroidia > Bacteroidales > Paludibacteraceae > Colicola. The sequence goes on from JAGHSG010000104.1 coordinate 3,418, forward strand.
TGGTTGGTAAAGACGGGTATAAGCCTTATACGGATACGGTTACAGTAACCGAAAACGGCAATCACCTTATGTATATATGGATGGAGCCGATAACAGAACCGTATATAGGGCGCACGACCAATTTTAAGCGGACGTGTTGGGATTATCAGGTCCAGCACGGACGTTTGGGTGTCCGTTGGTTTGGCGTCGGAGCCGGTTTGGGAACAGGTGCCACGCTGAATATATCGCTCTTTAACATGCGCTTCGGGTTGTTTGAGTTAGACCCTGTTATATGGGGTTTCAATTCACCTTTTTACAGCGATGTGTCCCATGTCAAATCGTATTGGTTGGTACACCCCCACGACCACCGCTGGGACGACCCGAATGTATATGACGTGGCTATTCCGTTGCAGGGCATACAGTTCTACTACACCCCGATGGTGGGAGTGCATTTGCCGATATTCAGCAATTTGGCTTTTGTGTTAAGTGCCGGTCCGCAAATCAGTTGGACTAAAATAGAGTGGAGTGAGCAGTTACGCGAACTACCCATCTCCACCGGATATGCTTTTACAAAAGATGACTTCCCCGCCAGCGGTTTTCATTTTGACCCGATGTGGTTTGCCATACAGTTGAGTGCTTATTTCTACGGCAACACCTCCGACCTGGTCGGTTTCTTGCGTTATCAGGACGGTGTGTTTGTCGGTATCGAGATGCGTTTCTAAACAGATGATTTCTTATTAACCACCCATTTATCCAGTGCCACCAAGACACCGGGTAAGACTAATAATATCAGCAGGATAGCCACGAAGGCACCTACGGATATACAACCCACAATGGCACTGATGGTAACGTCATCTACCAGTAACGCCATCGCTCCGGGACCGAGTACCATAATCAGTCCGGAGGTCATGATGGTACGTATAGAGCCGTGGTAAGCTTCACGTGAAGCTTCGTATTTCTCCATCGTCCGTCTTTTCTCTTTGTAGTAATTGGCAAAGAGTATTCCGTAGTCAATAGTGGCTCCCATGAGAATACTTTGTACAATCAAGTATGCCAAATAGAGCATTTGACCAGATACCAAGCCGGACACAATGACGTTGACATAAACCGCCGTCATCACGGTCATGACCAAGATAGTTGGAACGACCAGCGATTTGAAGGTGATGGCGACGATGATAAAGATAGACAGGATAGTCAGTAAGGTGATAAGGGTCATCTCTTGGGTGAATCCGTCTTTCAGTTCGGAGAACATAACCGATTCGCCTACCAAATAGCAGGGAGAGGAGAACGTGGCTTCCGTCAGTTGGTACATACGGTCAATAAAGGCGTAGGTCTCCGGCGACTCATCCGGCAAATCACTCATCACAATCATCAACGAGTAGTCGTCATGCGTCAGCATAGACATAGCCTGACTCAATTGGGTACGGGTGGAGTCCACCATTTGTAACATGGACGAATCCAATATAGATGCTACGATATCCAATTTAATCAAGGTGTCGGCGGCATACGCCAATAACTGCTCCGGACTCATCGAGAGCGAATCGTTGTAGGCGTGAAAACTGCCGTAGTAGCAGTAAAGCATATTGACCGTTACGGAGTCGATGTCCTGACCCATATAGTTGAAATGTTTGGTCATCTCCGCGGATGTGTAAGCCTTACCGCCGTACATCAGTTCCTCAAATCGTTCCGCTTGTCGTTCGGCTTGTGTCTTGCGTCTGGGTTGCGGCTTGGGTGCCGGCAGAACAACTTTCTCCTGGGCAGCAGGAGTGGCAACGGTTTGTGCCACTACCGGCTGATTGGGAAGCGGTGTAGAGTGCTCCGCTATGTTATAGATTTTGTTCTTGTTAGCCAGGGTCAGGATGCGTTCTTTACTTGCATTTTCTACCCCTAATTGGGTCAGTATATCGGATAACTCGGCAGCAGGAATAG
>JAGHSG010000130.1 GCA_018066005.1 Bacteroidales bacterium
TGTGGTACCTCTTGGAGTTGAACCAAGGACACATGGATTTTCAGTCCATTGCTCTACCACCTGAGCTAAGGTACCTTCGTCGTCGCAACAAGTTCGCAAAGGCTGATACCACTTCGTTAAATCAGCAGGCGACTTGTGCTCCTCCTCTTCGACTCGAAACAAGTTTCTCGTCGATACTTTTTGTGTTTCTCGTCGAGGCTTTTTTTGGGGACACCCGAGGGGGTGTTGTTATGCTTTTTCGTCAAAAGCGGGTGCAAAAGTACTGTTTTTTTTTGACATACACAAATTTTTCTTGCATTTTTTACAAAAAAAGTGTAATTTTGCAGAAAATTTGGCAAAAAAGATGGAATTACAGATTGTTGCACACGCAGAAAACGGCTTTTCGGACAAGTTCGGTATCCCCCGTCAGTCACGCGAAGAAAGTCACATCGAGACCCGTATCGTTTTTGAGAAAGATTTTCGCCATCCCGATGCCATTCGCGGCATTGAAGGATTTAGTTACCTGTGGCTGATTTGGGGATTCAATCAGGTGGAGCATAGCGAAGCCGATACTACCAAATTGACCGTTCGTCCGCCGCGCTTGGGCGGTAACACGCGTGTGGGCGTATTTGCTACAAGGTCTCCGTACCGCCCGAACCATTTGGGACTGAGTAGTGTTCGCCTGTTGCGTGTGGAAGACGGCGATTTGATTGTGTCCGGTGCCGATTTATTGGACGGAACGCCTATCTACGACATCAAACCTTATTTGAGTTATTCGGACGCGCACGAGGACGCCGAAAACGGCTTTGCAGAGTCCACAAAAGACTATGGTTTGTCGGTGCGTTTCTTGGAAGACTTGACCGAAATACTGCGCCAAGACCCCCGACCGGCTTATCAAAATGATGACCGAATTTATAAGTTGGAATATAAAAATTATTTAGTGGAATTTCAGGTGGTGAACAACGAAGTGCAGATAGAAAAAATCACAAGGATAGGATAAAAAAGTATTTTTTTCTTAAGAAAATTTGCATACATGAATATATTTTTGTATCTTTGCACGTTCTTTGTGAAATCGTGTAGCGTGTATATGCGCGTGACTCGAAACGGAAAATCAAGATAAAATATAGATTATTAACTTTAAATCAAATTACTTTATGAAGAAACTTTTTTCTCTCTTTTGTTTGTTCGTGTGTGCATTGATGGTTGTCAATGCTGAACCTTACGGTATTATCGTTAACGGCAAGCACTATTTTGCCGGAACTAAAAATCCCAGCCCGGGTGACCCATCTTTTGATGAGTATATGGCATTAGGTGTGCCTCTTAAGAGTGGCGATGTGCTGGCTTTGTATGATGAAGGTGCCAAGGCGTCGTGGGCAGTTACGCTGGATCCTGCGAGTGTGCCCGGTATCAGCAAGACAAGCGATACACAATATTCCTGCACGGCAGACGGTTGCTATGATTTTTACATTAAATTGAAATATCAAGCCGACCAACTGTATGTGGGTAAAGGAGCCAGTGGTTGTACCGACTGGGGTAAAGATATTGGCGATGACCCCACGCCCGGCGAGTGTCAAGACGGTCCTTACGGTTTGGAAATCAACGAGAAAGATATTGTCAATGCTCCTATGTTCGGCGACCCCGATGCACAGGGTAGGGTACAATACAAAGCCTCTTGCGTAGAGTTGAAAGTAGGTGACGTCATTAAATTGGCTAACCTGAGTTGCGAAGCTCGTTGGATGTCGGATGTGGATCCGTATGGTGCATACCAGAGTTTTGACGGCGGTCCTGCAATAGGTTCGTTGACCTGCAAAGCAGCCGGCAAATATGATTTCTATATCAAACTGTCTGCCGATCAAGGTGACTTGATTTATATCGGTGTCGGTGAAGATTGCGATTCACCTATTCCACCTACGCCTTGTCCCGATGAGCGTCCTAATTACCAGTCTTCCGTTCCGTCGCAATGTCCCGATGTAATCTTGCAATCGTTCTATTACGATAGTTATCAGAACAAAGGTTATGGCGATACCAAATGGAAAACCTTGCAGAAACAGGCTGCCGAGATAGGTACGTATTTTGATTTGGTATGGTTGCCGCCATCGGCTAAGTCGGAAGGCGGTACGGGTTATCACCCCCGTCAATACTCCAATCAGAACTCCGACTGGGGTACAAAGGCTGATTTGGTTAAGTTGATTGACATGTTCCACGAAGCAGGAGCCAAAGTGATTGCTGACGTGGTGGTTAACCACTTGGGTTGCAAATCAACTTGGTGTGACTTCTTTGAGCAGGACTTCGGTTGCTACGGTAAGTTCCAACCCACTACATCTTGGATATGCAATAGTGATGAGATAAACTTTGATTCGGAAGCCGGTGACTGTTATAAGAAAGCATCCGGTCCGAACGATGACGGTTATAACGGCGAGAGCAACTATGCTTCCGCCCGTGACTTGGCGCACAACGATGCCAACGTACGCAACATGTGTAAGGCTTATACCCGTTGGTTGAAGAATTACATAGGATATGACGGTTACCGTTACGACTACTGTAAGGGTTTCCACATGTCGCACGTGAATGACTACAATAGTGCCGCCAAGAACTACTTCTCCATTTTGGAGTTCTGGTCCGGTACGGATGATATTTGGAGTCGTATTCAGGATGCCAATTATAACACCTTGGCTTTTGACTTCCAAACCAAGTATCAGGCGCTGAGTGATTATGACGGCAAAGCCGGTCTGTGTACGGGTAACTACAGCGGTTGTAAGGGGTCGGGTCTGTTAGGAGCCGGTCATAGCAAGTATGCCGTTACCTATGTTGATTCGCACGATACCTTCCAGCGTGATGGTAACGAGTTCGGCGGTAAGGGCAACAGTATGAAGACCGTTGCTATGCGTAACCGCGTTAAGCAAGCCAATGCGTTTATTTTGAGTATGCCGGGTGTGCCTTGCGTATTCTATCCCCACTGGAGTTATTTCAAAGCCGAAATCAAAAATATGATAGATGCCCGCCACTTGGCAGGCGTTCACTCGGAGAGTGCCGTTTCGGACGAGGTGGCAGAAGCGGGTGGTTATACCTGCAAAGTGCAAGGTAAGAACGGTTATTTGGTTTTGCAATTGGGCAATAAAGTTACTGATTCTTATTCTGGCTATATCAAGAAAGCATCGGGTAACGGTTATGCCATGTGGGTGAAACTGAATAGCGACGTGGCTCCTGATGTGATGGTTAATCCGGGTACATCTGTATTCCGCGATAATGTAGCCGGTCTCACGATTAACTTCGAGGCTGTAGGCGGTTGCACCACAAGCGGTTCCACAACCAGCACCATCTATTACACCACCGATGGTACCGAGCCCACAACGTCGTCCAAGAGCTTTAGCGGAACAGGTACGTTGAATATCAAGGAGAACACGACGCTCAAAGTGATGGGTGTTTGCGGTAATGCCAAGTCGGAGATTAAGACTTATACCTATACGTACAAAGCACCGCAAACGACACCTATCGTGATTCGTTTTGCCAAACCCGAGACATGGGATGCCGTTTACTTCTTTGTTTGCGACACGGCTTGGAATCCGTATAATGGCGCTTGGCCCGGTAAGGAAGTAACAATCGGTACCGATGGTTGGTACACCTTCACTTGTCCGGCTGAACTCAAAGCCGTTAACTTCATCTTCAATAATAACAAAGGTGGTGAGCAGTCGTCTGACTTATACACCGAGGATGATGTATGCTATGTTTGGGGCGGAACGGATGCTGTTTTGGATGAGACCTGTGCCGGTTCTAAAGTGACGTTCTCGTTGGTGGTTAGTCCGCAAAGTTGCACGTTCAGAGATAATGTCAAGGGTTTGGATGTTACCGCTACGGCTATTGGAGCTACAGGTGACGCCACTATCTATTACACTACCGACGGTTCTACGCCTACCGAGGCTTCGCAGTCGGTCAAGAATGTGCTGAAACTGAATGTCAAGGAGACCACTACGTTCAAGGCTTTTGCTGTGGCTAATGGTCAAAAAACAGATGTTCAGAGTCTGACTTATACCTACAAAGCTCCGCAAACTAAACCTATTACCGTCACCTTTAATAACTTGGGCGGTTGGGCTAAGGTAGGTTTGTACGCTTGGGCAACGGATGACGCTCAAACCAAATTGGTTGGTGATTGGCCCGGTACCGAATTGCAGAAAGGTAGTGACGGCTTATACACCTATCAGTTTGACGGCAGCATCAAGGAAATGAACCTTATCTTCAACGACATGACCGATGGCGGTATGCAAACGCAAGACCTCTATACCGACGAAGATTTCTGCTGGGAATGGACAGGCAAGAACGCCCAACCGTGTACGGGTACCGGTTTGGATAATGTTATGATAGACGCTAATATGCCTTATCATAAACTGCTGCTGGATAATCATCTATATATAATATATAAAGGTGTCCTGTACGACACAATGGGACAGGCGGTTAAAAAACTTCAATAATAGTTGGCATGATTAAAAGAAATCTGTTCATATCCTTTTTCTTACTGCTGACGTTCTCCGCGTCCGCTGCCAAGGTCTATTTTGTCAATAGTCCCAAGTGGTCGGTTGTTAATGCCTATATGTGGAACGGAGGCACGAATAATGGTTGGCCGGGCAAACCGATGACCAAGGAAACGGGTATCACGTGTACCAAGGGTGATGTCTATTCAATAGATGCCGGCACGTATGTCAATATCATTTTTAACTGTGGCAACGGTTGCTCACAGACGGCTGATTTGACGTTGGATGCTACTAAACCGTATTGGTACAACGAAATGCCCTTTGCTTCTATTGCAGAAATTGAAAAATACACTCCTCCCGTAGGAGGTGTAGGTGTTCCTGCCGAATGCGAAGGAGTCATGCTGCAAGCCTTCTATTGGGATAGCCAAAAAGATATGGGTTATGGCAATACCAAATGGACCACTTTGACGGCACAAGCCGAAGAATTAGGAACCTATTTTGACTTCGTTTGGTTGCCGCCATCAGCCTATAGCACAGGTGGCTTGGGATACCATCCCTATCAGTATAGCAATCAGAACAGTTCGTTGGGTACAAGTACAGAGTTGCTTAAATTGATTAACGCCCTACATGCCAATGGAACTAAAGTGATTGCTGACATCGTTATCAACCATTGCTACAGCAAAAGTACTTGGTGCGATTTCTACGCCATGGATTTTGGACGTTTTGGTAAGTTCCAACCATCCAGTAAATGGATTACTGCCAACGATGAAGTGAATACCACTCCAAGTGCAGGGGCTTGTTACCAATGCTCTGCTCAGACGGCTCATACCGATGATGGCGACAACTGGGATGGCGCACGCGACTGGGACCATCAGAACCCAGAAGTACAAGCTATGTGCAAAGCCTATTTGCAATGGATGTTAGATAAGGGTTATGATGGGTTCCGCTATGATGTGGCTTTAGGATATGCCCGCAAGCATTTCTGTGACTATAACTTAGCCGCTAAGCCATACATCAGCGTATTGGAATGCTTTGATGGCAATAAGAACACCCTTAAAAATGCCATTGAACAAGCTCAGCGCAACACGATGGTCTTTGATTTTAACGCCATGTATAATGTGTTCCGCTCCGGTATCTATTCCAAGAACTACTCCAAACTCAAGCAAGAGGGGTTGCGTTCAATTGGTTATAGCAAGTATGCTGTCACTTTTATTGATAACCACGACACATTCAATCGTGGAGCAGGCAATAATACCGACGTAGCCGGCAAATCGGACGGAAGCAGTATCAAAGATAGATCACTTATCATGCGTTGTAATGCGTTCCTGCTTACCATGCCGGGTATTCCATGCGTTTTCTATCCGCACTGGGTAACCTACAAAGAGGAGATAAAGAAAATTATCAATGCCCGTAAAGCCGCGGGTGTGCATAGCGAAAGTAACGTGAATGATGAAGCGGGTAGCGGCTACTACAAAGCTACCATCTATGGCAAGTATGGAGATATCATTCTTTATTTAGGAACTGCCGCTGCTTCGGAACCTGTGCCACAGGGATATAAGATTGCGGTCAAAAGTGAGACATACGCTGTGTATTACACCGGCAATGGACCTGTTGGATGGGAGGACGTACTACAAACGCCAGTCGTACATACTCGCAAGATGCTTTATAATGGGCAATTGCGCATTGAGGCGAATGGACATTACTACGACATCTTTGGACGACAAATAGAGTAATATAATAGGTATTGCGCACACGCGCATACGTGAGAAAACAACAATAATTATTAGCTAAAAAATCTAACATTATGAAGAAATTCTTCTTATTTTGTGCAGCTTTACTCTGCACAGTAGCGATTAACGCTGCGGATTTGTACATCAGAGGTGTCGGTGGAAACTGGGATGCCAAGGATGAGTACAAATTTACGGACAATGGTGATGGTACATTCACCTTGGAAAAAACATTTGACCTTTCTGGTTCATTCAAATTTGCAGATGCTGCTTGGGGTGACGAACTTAATTTTGGCTCTAAGACGAAAGCAACTTGTTCTGCCGAGGGAGTTACGATTGATTTAGTGGTAAAAGGAGACAATATCTCTACTGAAGGGACATTGCAGTTGACCAAAATCGTTGTTGACAAAAACAACAAGAAAGCTACTTTCTATGGTGCAGGTGCTCCCGCACCGGAGATTACTGTTTACACCATTGCCGGTCAGTCTGCTTTGATGGGTTCTGATTGGAATCCGGCAGATGCTGCAAACGACATGACCAATATGGGTGATGGCACGTTCCAATTGGTTAAGGAAGGAGTTACATTGGCCGCAGGGGATTATGAATATAAGGCAGCAGGTAACCATGCTTGGGGTGTTTGGGAATGCCCTTCTTCTGGTAATAATATTTTAACTATTGCAGAATCCGGTGTTTATACGGTTACATTCACATTAACTCCCGCTACGCTGGAATTGAAGGCTACTGCCGTTAAGGGTGACACTCCAACTCCTCCCACGCCTCCCACGCCGGGTTCAAACACCTATTACCTTGTAGGTTGGCTTAACGGCGCTGCGTATGGTATTGAAGGTGATATTGACAATATGGGTGACTATAACCTGACCTCTGGTCCTGTTGTAGTTACGTTTGAGCAAATGTCGTATGTACAAGTTAAGAATCAGGATAAAGTGATTTATGGTACTCCTTATGTAGGCGCTACCGAATCCGGTTCTACTATTCTATCAACAACAGGAACGGATAAAATTGGTGTTCCCGGTGAAGTAGAAATCACGTTCACACTGACCGAGAATGCAGATGGTACCGTAACTTTGGCTTACGCTTGGGGTGACACCCCCACGCCATCGGAGAACGTGTATGGTATTACCGTTAATGGCACACCTGTTTTAGGTACCAAGAACGAGAGTCCGTTGGATCCTTCCTTTGAAGAGTGGCAAGTTCTTGAACAATCTCTCGTAACAGGAGACCTTGTTACCCTGTATAACCAAAATGGTGGCGCTACGTGGGTAGTGACTCTTGACGAGGCATCTGTACCCGGTATTGAACTCAATGCAACGGGAGATGCTTATATCATCACTCAAGACGGTTGCTATAACTTCTATATCAAACTCAAATTCGAGGCTGACCAACTCTACGTTGGTTCTTGTGGTGACACTCCGACTCCTCCCACGCCCGGTGAAGAAGGCTTCGGTATCATTCTTGGCGATGGCTCTACCGTTAAAGGTTGGAAGAGCGAACACCAAGTTGATTTCTTGGAATACATGATTGAGGCCGACTTGACCACAAGTACTACGTTCCAAATCTATGACTTCGGTAACCAAGCCAGTTGGACAGAGGCTAATGTTGACGAGACTTCTACGACAAATGTAATCATCAATGCAAGCAATGTTTACGAGGTACTGGCTGACGGTCACTATACCATCTATCTGAAGATGTATGGTCCTGAAAACAACCAAGTTTATATCGGTTACACCGAGCCCACTTCTATCCGCGAAGCAACTATCAAAGCTGCTGTGAAGAAAATGGTGGTAAATGGTATCTTGTACATCGTAAAAGATAACAAAGCTTATACCGCACACGGATTCTAATAATAGGTTAAGGTATGGGAGCCCGCCTCCCATACCGCCTACTAAATAAACAAATCAATTAATAATAATTATTAACTAAAAAATCAAAGAAATGAAAAAGTTATTTTCGTTACTGATGGTTTTGCTGATGACTGCGTTTGCTTTTGCAACGGATTACATTGCAGGATCATTTAATGGCTGGAGTACATCTGCTAATGCACTTCCGTCTACAATTCGACTTGCCGAGGGGACGTATGAATTTAAAATTGTCCTCGGTGGTTCATCTTGGGTTGGCAATAATGGAACGATGACTCGTTCTAATTGCAGTGGATGGACTTTTGATGGAAATCAGGGTAATTGCAAAATCACCGCAGATATGACAGGTGATTATGTCTTTACTTGGGCAAACAACAAATTAACGGTTACTTATCCGACTACTCCTGCTGCTTTGACGTACTATGTAACCGGTACGGAGAATCTTGTTGGGAAAGACAAGGCATGGAATATTAAGGCAGTAGAAATGAATGAAGGAACTCATACATTTACTGCATTGGGTGCAGGAGAGTATGAAATGAAAGTTACGGATGGAACTAATTGGTACGGCTATGAGAAATTAGATGCCGAGAAATCATCCAAAGGACTTTCTAATAAAAGTGGAAATATCGGTTTCGAGATTGAAACTTCGTCCGATGTAACCGTTTCTTTCGATGGCAAAGCCATTGTTGTAACAGGTACGTTCAAACAACCCGAACCTGCCAAGGAGATGGTCATTTACTATGTCAATACCACTAATTGGGAAAAGGTGAATGCATATTTGTGGACTCCGGAGGAAGCGGCTTGGCCGGGTAAGGCAATGACCAAAGAAAAAGAACAAATCAATGGTTATGACGTATATAGCCACACTACTACGGATGTTTATGACGGACAAAATATTATCTTCAGTAATAATGGTTCTAATAAAACTACTGATTTGACAATTGATGCAGAAAAACCGTATTACTACAATGGTGAATGGTATAAGAAAGAAGATATCCCTGCACCTGCCAAGACGTTTGACTTGACGATTGTTCAAGACTCTCTTTGGTCGGAAGCTGGTGCTAAAGTGGCTGCCTGGATTTGGGGTAAAGACCTCGCAGGTCAATGGACTGCTTGGGCAACGAACAACAATGATACACTCTCTCTCAAAGTTAATGAGAACGCCGATAGTATCATCTTCAAGCGTTTTGCCCCCGAAGTAGAAGTACCTTATTGGGAGGGTTCTGCCGAATATCAGTGGAATCAGATCGACGCCGGTGAAATTGCCGAATGCCACATGTTTATCATCACCGATTGGGATGAAGGTGCATGGTGCGAGCGTCCTGTAAAGTGCGAACCCGGTTATGCTATCATGGTAAACGGTGCGCGTCACATGTTGACCTTGAATGCCGAGCAGCAGGATTACACGGAGTATTGGATAGACAGTCTTGAGTTGAAAGTTAATGATGAGATTGTTCTGTTTGACACCTGTTCTAAAGTGACCTTCAAGGTAGCCGTTAAGGGTTATGAAGGTTTGAAACCGGTAGGTGAGTCAGATACGTTGAAGGTAACCGAAGAGGCATACTACCAATTCTATCTGAAACTGATTTACGGTGGCGATGA